>JAAZCB010000945.1 GCA_012513545.1 Clostridiaceae bacterium | reverse complement strand
CTATAGTTCAATAATCCCCCCACCCTTTCTATTTTTGCATTTTTAAGTGTTGAATAGATACCGATACATTTAAATATTTGAATTAATATTAATTAATTGTGAATAAAATGATTAAAGAAGTTAAACAGTTTTTCACTGGTACAGAAGCAATAGTTAATGTTAAATATGAAATGTTTATAAATCTACTTAAAGATATGCTTCCAGTCTATATACCATCATTGCGACCTGCTCCTAACTCTGAAACGTTTGATAGTTACTTCAATAAAACACTTACTTATGAAACTTGGGGTAAAATTTACGGTCAATGGGCTGAATATGTATGTGATGAAAAAACACTTGAAATCCATATTCGTGAAGCGTTAGATAGAAAGGAGAGGCTTTTACGTTGAATTTCTACCAAAATATTCAACGTGTACTATTAATTGAAGCACATCCTGATGATTGGATGCTGGGATGCGGAGCTACTATTGCTCGTATTAAAAGAGAAAACCCTAAAGTAATAATTCACTCTATATATCTTTGTCCATGTTTAGAAGATTCACGTAACAAAGGGTTACTGGAAGAACATATTCAAGCATCACAAATAATGGGAATAGATTATATTTATCGTAATAATTTTCCCAGAAACCATATAGACCTTAATGATAACAAACAGGCTATTAGAGATATCTTTTTTAATATACAGGAAAAATTCAATCCTAATATTGTATTTACCCATAGTGAACATGATAATCATCAAGACCATAAAGCTATTGCTGAATGTTCCCAGACTATTTTTCGTTACTTTTCAACAATTTTTTCCTATGAATCGCCAAGTTCAGATTTTCTTCCAAGAGTAGTGGTTCAAGTTAGTGAAGACGATGTTAATAAGAAAATTAAGGCTTTAATGACTTTTAAAACACAAGCATCGGCTCGTCCTTATTTTTTCTCTGAATTAGTTTTTAAAAGCAAACTTATAAATAATGGAGTCAGGATAAGAGAACAATATGCAGAATTATTCGATATTAATGGTAAAATACATATTTAGGAGTGTTTAATCAGTTGATTAAAATAGGTGAAAGATGTAAGTTAGAAAGTCCAGTTTATTGTCATGGTGAAATGAATATCGGTAACGATGTTATTATCGGTAAAAATGTAAAGTTCGATGTGAAAGACTTTTTGGAAATTGGTGACAGGACAGTTATTCATGATAATTGTACTATTACAGGTAGAAGCATTAAACTTGGACGAGAATGTTGGCTTAGTGAATATGCCATTATTGGTGGCGGTAACTGTTTTAACCCTCATAGTAAACTTGTCGCTGGTGATTGGTTACATATGGGATTGCGTTCTATGATAAATATTAGTAGAGAAGTAACAATTGGGGATGAAGTAGGTTTAGGAATAGACACTAAAGTGTACACTCATGGTGGCTACCTTAGTTACCTTCATGGGTTTCCCTATCAATTAGCACCTGTTAAAATAGGGTCACATGTC
This sequence comes from Clostridiaceae bacterium, assembly GCA_012513545.1. Next base: position 1,389 of record JAAZCB010000945.1, on the reverse strand, counting down.
TGGCTACCTCAAGCTATTGTTTTACCAAACGTAATTATTGACGATAACGTTGTTGTAGCCGCTGGAAGTTTGGTTAATAAAACTCTCCTAAGTGGTTATATGTATGGTGGTGTACCTGCTAAAATATTGAAACGTTTCTCACCAATGGAAACTAATTTTACACCTATGAATTTATTAGAAGATATTTTACATGCATTCATTGATGAAAATCCAGAAGTGTTCTCTCATTTAATGAACTACGACCAAACAATGTATAATAATTATTTGTGTAGAAGACAAATATTCGTTGATGGAACATTATTTGATTTCGAAGTTATGCGAATAGATGGTAGAATAACTCCATGGAGTGAAAAATTTAAAGACCATTGTAGACGCTGGGGAGTAAGGTTTAAATATTACCCAGACCGAGAAAATGGAATATATAAAAGTTGGGAATAGACCGTTATTATTTTCCAATATATTTATATATTACCATGACTGAAATATTAAAAATAGGTATGGTAATTAAACGGTGAATCACATGGCAAATATTATGGTATTAGGCGGCACTGGCGGTATAGGTCAGGCAGTAGTTAGGGAATTTTCTTTAAACCCTAACGGTAATGTAATCTATTTCAGCTATGGACTGAATCATAAAGCAAATATTGTAAGAGCTATTGAAAAAGAAGTAATTGATAACGGTAATACAGTTGAATCATTCTTCCTTGCTGATGATTTAGGTTTAGAAAGAATTCAGGACATTATCCCTAACGCAATGCTATCTGGACGTAGCGGATTAGACCACTTCGTAAACTGTATCGGTGTAATTAGAGATAGAACTTTGAAAAATATGAGTGAATTTGAAATTGACCATGTTATCGATGTTAATGTTAAGTTAATGATTTACTCAGCTAAAGCCGCTTTACCATTTATGAATCAAGGTGGAAGTATGACTTTTATTAGTTCAGTTATCGGAGATATAGGTGGTTTTGGTCAAACTCAGTATGCCGCAAGTAAAGCCGCTATTGAAGCATTCACTAAATCACTTGCTATGGAAACAGCCAGAAACAAGATACGTGTGAATTGTGTCAGACCATCAATAGTTAATACTGGAATCTTTAATAATTTAACAGCGGAGCAGATACAGAAACTTGTTGACCGAACACTTATGGGTAGAATGGCTACTCCGCAAGAAATAGCTAAAGTGATTAAATTCGTTGCTGTTGAAGGAACATACATGACTGGTAATGTAATCCCTTGCACTGGCGGATTTCATTAGTTATGTAAAATAAATAAATTTATATAGCACATATTATGACTTCATACATCAGATAAATATGTTGACATCAGAAGAGAAGAAAATAAGAAAAAGGAGAATAATATTAGTAATCCCCCCCACCCTTTCTAAAT
>JAAZCB010000944.1 GCA_012513545.1 Clostridiaceae bacterium | reverse complement strand
TTTCCCACTTTCACTAACATACACTTCCTCAGTATTTTCAATTTCAAGCTTATCATTGTAAAAGCTTTTAAACGCAGCTGAAAGCATGAGTTTTATCCTGTTGAGCTGATTAACCTCACTGGCTCCCGGATCATAATCAATCGCAGCAATATTTGCACCAGGATACCTGTGCTTCAACTCCTTGATCATTCCCTTCCCGGTTATGTGGTTTGGCAAGCAGGCAAACGGCTGCATACAAACTATATTGTTTGTACCGCTTTTTATCAGTTCAAGCATCTCGGCAGTAAGGAACCACCCCTCACCCGTCTGGTTACCGACCGATAATATTTCAGATGCCATTTTTGCAAGCTCATATATTGTGCATGGCGGATGGAAGCGCTCGCTCCTTTCAAGGGCTTTTCTCATGTGTCTCCTGTAGTATTCAATTGCAGTTATGGCTGCATTATTTATAATTGCTTTTGTCTTTTTCCCTGACAGATGGGAGTGCTTGAAATTCTCATTATATGCACAGTAAAGTATAAAATCTGTCAAATCCGGCATTACAGCCTCTGCACCCTCTTTTTCCAATATGTCCACAATATTGTTGTTTGCAGTAGGATGGAATTTGACAAGTATCTCTCCAACCAGTCCTACCTTGGGCTTTTCAATATTATTTATTTTCAGGTTGTCAAATTCTCTTACAATATCATATATATTCTGTTTAAAATTCTTGTGTTTTCCGCTCCTTATTGACTCCTTGCATTTTTCAACCCAGTTGTTGTACAAGAGATTTGCAGAACCTTTCACTTTTTCATAAGGCCTTACCCTGTATAAAACCCTCATTAGCAGGTCGCCATACACCAAAGACATAATGCTTTTATTAACCAGACCCGGAGTTATCTTAAATCCCGGACTTTTTTCAAGACCTGCAAAATTAAGTGATATAACAGGTATGTGTGATAATCCTGCGTCTTTTAAGGCTTTCCTCAGAAAACCAATATAGTTTGTAGCCCTGCAGCCCCCTGCCGTCTGGGAAATCATTACTGAAGTATTGTTTATATCATATTCTCCAGATTTTAAAGCCTCCATAACCTGGCCGACAACAATTATCGAAGGATAGCATGCATCATTGTTTACATACTTTAACCCCTCATCAATAGCTTTTTTATCCACTGAAGGAAGAACCTCAACGTTATAACCGGAAGCCCTGAATGCCTCTTGAACGAATTGGAAATGAATGGGTGACATTTGAGGAACCAGTATCGTATGATTCTTTCTCATTGATTTTTCAAAAACTGTTTTCCTGCAGGAAGAGTCACCCTTTAAAGGCTTGAAGCCATTTTTATCCCTTTCGTCCATAGCAGCTTTCAAGGAACGTATACGTATTTTTGCAGAACCCAGATTATCTATCTCGTCAATCTTCAAAACCGTATATATTTTCTCACAGCTTGCCAGTATCTCTTCTACCTGGTCTGTGGTAACAGCGTCAAGACCGCATCCAAAAGAGTTCAGCTGAATTAACTCAAGGTTTGTTTTATCCATCACAAAGCCCGCGGCACTAAAAAGTCTTGAGTGGTATGTCCATTGGTCTACAACTCTCAGCGGCCTCTGTACTCTGCCTAAATGAGCTACCGAATCCTCTGTTAAAACCGCCATTCCAAATCCTGTTATGATATTTGGAATACCATGATTTATCTCAGGGTCAATATGGTAAGGTCTTCCGGCAAGAACAATCCCCTTTCTTCCGGTCTTCTCAAGATACTTTAGAACTTCCTCACCCTTTTGCCTGATTTCCTTTCTTACTTTTCTCTCTTCCTCCCACGCCTTGTTTACGGCACTTCTTATTTCCTCAAATGAAATATTAAACAGTTTAAACTCTTCATAAAGCCTTTCAATCAATCTTTTCCGATTATCAAAAGGCAAAAATGGATTCATAAATAAAACTTTCTTTTCTTTTAAAATATCCATGTTGTTTTTTATGATTTCCGGATAGGACGTAACTATAGGGCAGTTATAATGGTTGTCAGAATTATTGTCCTCCTTTTTCTCATAGGGCAGACACGGATAAAAGATGCACTTAACACCTTGATTTACAAGACTCATTATATGTCCATGTGTCAGCTTTGCAGGATAACAAACAGACTCCGACGGTATGGTTTCAAGCCCTAATTCATATATCTTCTTCGATGACCTTGGCGAAAGCTCAACACGAAACTTTAAATCAGTAAAAAAAGTATGCCAGAACGGGTAATTCTCATAAATGTTCAAAACCCTTGGAATACCTATAGTTCCTCTCACAGCCTGTTCTTTTTTTAGTGGAGCATATGAAAAAATACGCTTATATTTAAAATCGAATAAATTCGGTACATCTTCATTTTTATTTATGTTTCCGGCACCTTTCTCACACCTGTTACCTGAAATAAAACTCCTGTTATCAGGAAAAGTATTTACAGTTAAAAGGCAATTATTGGCACACAGATTACACCTCTTCATCGATGCATGGACATTATAGTTCTCAAGCGCTTCTGCCTTCAACAAGGTACTTTTTATGCCTTTTGAAAACCGTTCCCTTGCAATCAAGGAAGCACCATATGCCCCCATAAGTCCTGCAATATCAGGTCTTACCGCTTCTTTTCCTGCAATTATTTCAAAACTCCTTAAAACTGCATCATTATAAAAGGTACCGCCCTGAACAATTATTTTTTCACCTAATTCCCTAGGGTCCCTGATCTTTATTACCTTTTGAAGGGCATTCTTTATAACTGAATAGGAAAGACCAGCCGATATATCACCAACACCAGCCCCCTCCTTCTGTGCCTGTTTAACCCTTGAATTCATAAAAACAGTACATCTTGAGCCCAAATCAACAGGCTGACCTGCAAGCAGTGCTTCACTGGCAAATTCTGTAACACTCATGTTAAGTGAATGAGCAAAGGTCTCAATAAATGAGCCGCAGCCTGATGAACACGCCTCATTTAGCATAATACTGTCTATAACACCGTTCTTGATTCTCAGGCATTTCATGTCCTGCCCGCCAATATCAAGAATAAATTCAACACCGGGAAGTATGGCTTCTGCTGCCTTATAGTGTGCTATTGTCTCAATTTCACCGATATCAACCTTAAGTGCTGCTTTTATAAGTCCTTCCCCATATCCCGTTACAGTAGAATTAACAATTTCAGCAGTCCCGGGAAGTATACCGTATATTTCCTTAAGTATTTTAACAGCCGATAAAAGCGGGCTTCCATTATTACTTCCATAATATGAGTATAATATTTCTCCTTCTTCGCTAATAAGGACAGCCTTTGTTGTAGTTGAACCGGCATCAATCCCAAGAAAGCATTTGCCCCCATAATTTTCAATACTGCGTCTGGCTACACCTGCACACTGATGCCTTTCACAGAACTCAAGGAGCTCTTTTTCACTCCTG
>JAAZCB010000943.1 GCA_012513545.1 Clostridiaceae bacterium | reverse complement strand
GATGAACTGCGCAAATTACTGCCTTTAACAGGTTATAAACTACATACAATGCCGGGTATTGACCTTGTAACTGAAGCTCAGTTGATATCTGAAATCGGAGATATTAATCGTTTCCCCGACTCTGACAAATTGGCTCGTTTTATGGGCTTAGCTCCTGTGCAGTTCAGCTCTGCAGGAAAGGGCAAAGAACAAAGGTGCAGGAATGGAAATAGGGCACTGAATGCGATATTTCACTTCCTTGCAATTCAGATGGTGGCTATTTCAGCATCAGGAAAGCCGAGACATCTGGTATTCAGAGAGTACTTTGAACAGAAGGTTAAAGACGGCAAGAACAAGCCACAGGCGCTTGTGTGCGTGGCAAGAAGGCTTGTTAGGATAATTTATGGCATGATGAAGACCGAGACGGAGTACAGACCTTATGAAAAGCAGTAATTGCAAGCTTTTCAAGGGTTGAATGAATAAAAGTTTAAAAAATCAACAATGTTGGTTCTGGTAGTCGTTTCATTTTTTTGATTGAGGAAAGGGAACGGAAATAATATAATAGATGTAGTTGTTGTAGTGAGGGAACGGGTAATGCTTTAAAAAGCTATGGAAGTAAATCTGAAAGTTACATTACAAAACGTGGCTGGTCATGGAATTCTATGCAAGAAACAGTTAAAAACCCCTACACTACTCGTGATGCCGTAAACAAAGCAACCGGAAATACAGCGACCGCTTATTATAACAAAGCAGGCGATTATGTAGTTGTTGATAATGTGACAGGCGAGCTGGTACAAACTAGTAAATTTGGTGACACTGGATGGATTCCTGATGCTACAATTAAGAATCCATATAAACCATAGTAGGAGGCGCAAAGATGAGAATTCACCAAGTTATTAGAGAAATTGAACAACTCGATGGAAACCATGTACGAGAAAATGGAGATATTTATATTTCACCGTCAAATATGGAAAACCTCGCAACTTATTTAGAAAATTGCGATGATGTTGAAACTATATTAATAACGCCATATTTGATTAATCTTAAAGACAGAGGGTTATATGAATTATTATACTATGCATTTGAGATTGAAGTGCAGAACAGAGTTAATTCAGCATATGTAGACTATGCAGAAGGAAATGTGCTGCCTAAAGAGATTACCAGCAACTTAAAACCAAAAGCTGTTATTGAAAAAAAAGATAAGAACTTTTTGCAAAAGGCAATATATGAATATCTTGAAACTATGAAGAATATGACTTTTGAACAAGATAGAAAAAGTGATGCAAGATTATCTGATGCAGAACTTTTTTATCAGATTTTTTAGGATAGGAGTAAGCAATGACACCTGCTATACTCCTTGACAAAAAGAGATGCACCTTTGCTAACACCTTATAAAGTGCCAGTTTTGGCTAAGGTTATTCAATTCCAGTCACCTATAAGGTATACCTTGCTAAATTTACAGCCACCTTTAGGAAAATGTATGTTGTCTGCCTAAAGCCTTATGCGGTCGGCATTGCCGACCGCTGTAAACTGGCGGGAGCGCCCAAAGATGCACCCGCCTTTAACCTGCATGGTTTTCGACCCCATGGTTCACCCCCAAATTGGTAGCATATAAGGCTCTGTCCGGAGGATGTTTTTTACTCTCTCCAATCTCCTTAAAAAAGCCTCGACACAGGGTGTCGTCTTGTCCACAGGTGTTACGATGCCACCCATGCCGATAAAATCCGAAACAGGGGTAACACGTCGCCACACAGGGGCAATGGAATTGATGACTGAAAACTTGCTGTATAAATCAATTCCTTAAGTCCGGTTATACTCTGTTCAACCAGCTACGATATAGTACCAAGGTACAGTGCATCCCCCCTAGGTTCATGGTGAACCATATCTTGACCGATATTTTTGCCCATGCTAAAATGGGAGGCAGCCGGGGGTTTAAGGGGGAAAATTCCTCAAGAATTTTTAATAAGGCATCTCATAAAACAAACACAGACAGAGAAGGATTAAACGATAATGTTTTTTCTTCTCTGTTTTTTTGTTTCTGATTTTTCTTGCAATCATCTCCACAATCTACTTGCAATCTTTCTGTACCAGAGTTAACATCACACACAACAAAAACCTGTGACCATGCTCTTCAAGCAGCAGAACACAGGAACCAAGGCTCGTGATGCCTGAAATCACGTAATTTGTCACATTATGAATAGATAGGTTGGCGTTCCCTTGCGAGGTCGAGAGACTAACGCTCTTAAATTGAGGTTGCCGGTATGAGTAGTGGAGACATTGAAAAAGGAGATGATATGGATTTTTCAAAAAAGAAATACCTGCTTTGTTGGAATCGATATGCATAAAAACATGCATTGTGCTGTGATTTTAGACTGCTGGATGAATAAGCTTGGGGAGGTTAACTTTGAAAACAGGCCTTCCAAATTTCCTGCATTCGTTGAGGATGTGAGGAAGATTTGCGGTACAAAGGAATTTGTATTCGGACTTGAGGATACCAGAGGCTTTGGCAGAAACCTTGCTGCCTATCTGGTCGGCAGGAGGTTTGAGGTAAAGCACGTTAATCCGGCTTATACCAGTGCAGTCAGACTATCCAATCCAATTATTTACAAGGACGATTCCTACGATGGCTACTGTGTGGCAAGGGTACTCCGGGATATGGTGGACACCTTGCAGGATGCCAAGCATGAGGATATTTTCTGGACTATCCGGCAGATAGTGAAAAGACGGGATTTGATTGTAAAAAGCAATGTCATGAACAAGAACCAGCTACACAGCCAGCTTTCCTACAGCTATCCGTCCTACAGGAAGTTCTTTGCCCTTATTGATGCCAAAAGTGCCATGTGCTTCTGGGAGAACTACCCTTCGCCGGAGCATGTGAAGGCTACCACTCCAGAAAAGATATATGAAACCATAAAGCCAGTCCATCAGGCGTTGAAAATACAGCGCATCCATGAGATTATAGCCATGATTGAAAAGGACGGAAACACAAGAAAGGATTATCAGCCGGAAAGGGATTTTATCGTCAGAAACATCGTGAAGGAAATCAGGCACAACAAGGAATTGATTGTCGAAATTGATGATGAGCTACGAAAGCTCCTGCCATTAACAGGCTATAAGCTGCAAACCATGCCGGGTATAGACCTTGTGACTGAGGCACAGTTAGTATCTGAAATCGGTGATATTAACCGTTTCCCTGACTCCGACAAACTGGCTCGGTTTATGGGGCTTGCTCCGGTGCAATTCAGCTCTGCCGGAAAGGGCAAAGACCAAAGGTGCAGGAATGGCAACAGGGCGTTAAATGCGATATTCCACTTTCTTGCAATACAGATGGTGGCTATCTCGGCATCAGGGAAGCCAAGGCACCCGGTATTCAGGGAGTACTTCGAACAGAAGGTTAAAGGTAAGAATAAGCCACAGGCGCTTGTGTGCGTGGCAAGGCGGCTTGTGAGAATTATCTATGGTATGATGAAGACCAAGACGGAATACAGGCCATTTGAGAAGGCTGACAGAGAGAACTGATTTTGAAATAAAGGCCTAAAATATTGGAAGTTATTTGCTTTTTTGATTGAGATATTAATGCAGGAATTATATAATGGTTATGGCTCTTGTAGTGAGGGAACGCCTAAGACTAATGGGGCGGGAAGTAGCATTAAATTTGGAAGCGATACAAAGTCTACTCAAAAGCTTTCAAATCAGATGACTCAAAGGGGTTGGACTGAAAGTACAGTTAGAGACACTGTTAGCAGTCCTTATACTACTCGCGTAAGCACAAATAAGGCAACAGGTAATTCTGCAACTGTCTACTATAACAAATCAGGAGGATACGTTATTATTGACGATACCACTAAAGCAGTAGTTCAAGTTAGCGATAATATAAATCCCTCTACTTGGATTCCAGATCCAAGCATAGTTAACCCATATAAACCATGATTGGAGAATGTAAAATGGCGAAAAGCTTAAATGACTTAATAAACTCAATAAGTACGTTAGAGAGATCAAATACTAAATACTACAGATTGAATGATCTTCACAATGTTTTGAATAAAATGCATGGAGAGGAAATTGAAGTAATCGACACAATCCTAACTCCCTTCTATATCTGTGATTTAGGGGTATTAGAGATTTACGATTACGAACTCAATATAAGATTAGTAGACCGACCTAGTGATGAAACCTTCATACTAACAAAAACTGGGAAGAAAAGTATTGATGAAGTAAGTACTGAAATTGAACAGAAATTAAGGAGTTGCTATTTGGAATTAGTAAAACCACAAAAATTTCTTCTAAGTAACTTGATAGAAAAATATGTTTATTATGTAAAGACTTCTCCTGAAATCAAAGAACGAATTAGTCAATACTTACATGAGTTTGATAATGACAAATTATATTTTGAGATTTATTGACACTAAAGGAAATTTTATTAAATAGTTGTAAGGTCACACAGTTTCGGCTGATGTGGCCTTTCTTCTTATCATGCGAGTAGACATAAAAGTAAGCGCTCAATAGGTTCTTTCCCACTTTAGTTGAATTCTTTATTTAATTAATGTATAATATTGTTAACAACATATTGGGAGAGACAACTACTATGGATGAATTAATAAAACTACTTGATCCTTCACTAGATTATT
>JAAZCB010000942.1 GCA_012513545.1 Clostridiaceae bacterium | reverse complement strand
CAATTATTGCCGGAAAGCCTGTTACAATAACCGTTAACGCCTCGGATAACGCAAAGGTAACGCTTGTTGAAGCAGATGCCGACGGAGTTCCGCTGGCACTTGATGAAAACAGGAAATGCATCATCATTCCAGATAAGCCCGGTACGCTTGTAATAACAGCAAAAGCCTATGATGCTGCGGGAAACATCGGCACAGCGACGAGAAACATAACGGTTCAGGAAGACACGTCAGCTCCTTACGTTTCCATATCTTCTGCTTCAAAGGTTGCGGCAGGCAGTCCGTTTACCATAACGGTTAATGCAAGCGACAATGTTGGTGTAACAGCAATTGAAACAGATTTTGACGGTGTTCCGGTTACACTCGATGAAAATAACAAGTACACTCACATACCAACAAGTGATGGAACTATTGTTATTACCGCAAAGGCATACGACAGGGCAGGAAATGTAAGTGAGGCAAAAAGAACTGTAACCGTAACTGCCGATACTGTAAAACCTGTGGTCACACTTACAGTAGATAAAGAGACGGTGAATGCCGGAGAGTCTGTAAGTTTTACTGCAACTGCAACGGATAATGTCGGTATAGCTAAAATTGAAGCGTTTTTTGAAGATAAGGAAATAATACTGGACACGGATGGAAATGCAAACTTTAAGCCAACCCAGTCAGGCAAGATCATTGTTAATGCATATGATCATAAGGGCAATATTGGAAAAGCTGAAAAGACCATAACGGTAATTGAAGTGATAGAACCGGAGGAGGATTATGAAAAACCGGTTGTCAAGCTTGAAATGAGTTCGAATGTGATTAATGTGGGGGATACTGTTACAATAAAGGTGACCGCTACCGACAACAGCAAAGTGGAATCGGTCCAGGCAGAGGTTTATGGTACACCTGTTTTGTTGGATATTACAGGAATGGGTACAGTTGAATTTGAAAAAGCCGGAATATTTGAAGTTGTGGCAAAAGCAACCGATACTGCTGGTAACGAAGGCTATGCATTAAGGGAGCTGCTAGTTAAAAATCCAGGTGATACTACACCTCCTCAAGCCTCTGTCACAAGCCCTGAGAGTAATACCAAAATATCGGCGCCTGTAGATATAACAGGTACAGCATTTGATGAAAACTTGGCAAAATACGTACTAGAATACTCCGAAAAAGGGAAAAACCAATATATAAAATTTGCAGAAGGCACTTCCAATGTAAAGGACGGGGTATTGGGAAAGCTTGATACTACAATGATGCGCAACGGTCAGTATGATATCAGATTGTCTGTGTACGATAAAGGAGGTTATGTAGTTACCTTTGTTGTTACATATACAATTGAAGGAGAGCAGAAGGTAGGCAATTTCTCAATAGGTTTTGATGATCTTACTGTTCCTGTCTCAGGCTTGCCCATAACGGTTTCACGCACCTATGACAGCCGCAGAAAAACTAAGGGTGACTTTGGAATAGGCTGGTCGATGGAGGTTCAGGATATACGCATTGAGGAAAGTGTTGTGCCGGGACAATACTGGTTGCAGGAGTCAAGCGGCGGCGGATTATTAGGTATTACTTACAATGTTTATGAGACTCAGGAGCATACAATAACTGTTGCTTATCCCGACGGGAAAGTTGATGAATTTGATATGGTACTGTCTCCAGCCACACAGCAGATTGTACAAATTCAGTGGACTAATGTATCTTTTGTTGCAAGACAGGGGACACATTCAAAGCTTGAAGCTATAGATGTTGATAATCAAGTTTATGTAATGGGCGACGGATTAACCACATTTGATGATGAATACTATAATCCGAACAAATACAGGCTTACTACAAAAGAGGGAACTGTTTTTGTTATTGACCAGAAAAATGGTGTGGAAAGTATTACTGACACAAATGGTAATAAGGTTACCTATGGTAGAGACGGAATTAAACACTCCACGGGAAAGAGCATAACCTTTGACAGGGACAGCCAGGGAAGAATAACAAAGATAACAGATCCTATGAACAAAGTGATAAATTATGAATATGACTACTATGGGGACCTGGTAAAGGTAACCGATCAGGAAGGAAATGTTACAAGGTTTACCTACAATTCAAGTCATGGTTTGCTTGAGATTATAGATCCACGCGGAATAAAGCCTGCCCGTAATGAGTACGATGACAGTGGTAGACTGACGGCATATGTGGATGCTAATGGCAAAAGGGTTGAGTATACTCACGATGTGAATTCAAGACAGGAGATAATTAAGGACAGGCTTGGAAACATTATGGTACTATCATATGACAAATATGGGAACATCCTGGAAAGTGTTGATGCAGACGGAAATAAGACAAGTTATACATATGATAATAAAAACAACAAGCTTTCCGAAACCGATGCTCTTGGACGTACAATGACCTATACATATGATAATAACAATAATCTTCTGAGCAGTACCGATGCTATGGGAAATAAAACCGAGTATACCTATAATGCCAAGGGTCAATTACTTACTTCAAAAGATCCTATGGGAAATACAACAACATGCATATATGACAATAATGGAAATGTTCTGAGTATGATAAATTCAGATGGCAGTACTACAAAATATACATATACTTCAACAGGTAATATAGAAACAATTACAGATACAACCGGTGAAATTACGGAATATACCTATGATAAATATGGCAACTTAACAGAGGAAACGCATTCGTCAGGAAACAAAATAAATTATTCATATGACGGAAATGGTAATATTCTGACTAAGACAACAGAAAGATTAACTCCTTCGGGTGTAGAAACATTGACTACAACCTACAAGTATGATGCTTTAAACCGAATTATTGAGAGTGTTGACCCATTAGGCTTCAAAACAAAATTTGAATACAATTTTGCCGGAGAGCAGTCTGCTGTCACAGATAATCTTGGAAACCGTATCGAGTATGAATATGATACGTTTGGAAATCTTTCATATGTTTATTATCCCGATGGAACTAATGAAAAATATTCATATGATGAGGAAGGCAGGAAGCTAACCTTTACAGATAGAGAGGGAAAAACAAAAAGTTATGGATATGATAAACAGGGAAGAGTTATAAAGACTACATTCCCGGACAAAACTTTCACTCAGACAGAGTATGATGCTGCAGGACAGATTATAAAAGAAACTGATGAAAACGGAAATGCTACATATTATGAATATGATGATGGCGGACGAAACATATCCATAAAGGATGCTATGGGGTATACTACGACCTACGGTTATGACAAAAACGGTCGTAAAACAAAAATGACCGATGCCAATGGAAATACTACATTATATGAATACAACGATAAAGAATGTATCCTGAAAACCATATATGCAGACGGAACAAGCACTTTGGCCGGTTATGATGAAAGAAAACAGAAGACATTTAATAAGGATCAGGCCGGAAAAATAACGGAATATAAGTACAATGCAAAAGGTAATTTAATGGAAGTAACAGACCCGCTCACAAAAATAACGGCTTATGATTACGATGTGAACGGAAACCTGGTTTCTCAGACCGATGCTAATGGTAATGTCACAAAATTTGAATATGATAAGCTTGGAAGGAAAATCAGGAATGTTTTACCTCTTGGAATGACAGAAACTACCGAATATGATTATGCAGGCAATATTATATCAGCGACAAACTATAACGGAGAGATAATTAACCATAAATATGATGTTAACGGAAATCTGATCAGGACTGTATTTCCGGATGGAGGTTATCAGAATTTTACCTACACACAGGATGGCAAGCGTAAATCTGTAGAAGATTCAAGAGGCATTACTACTTATGAGTATGATTTGAGAGACAGACTGATAAAACAGACAAATCCGGATAAGAGTTGGATTTCCTATACTTATGATGCGGTAGGAAATTGTACCGGAGTAACAGTTCCGTCAGGAACCACCAAAAATGAATATGATTCATTAAACAGGCTTGTAAAAGTAACCGCACCGGATGGAGGTATAACTACATATACCTATGACGGAGTCGGTAATAGAAAGAGCATTAACTATCCAAACGGAACTGTAACCAGATATGACTATGATAAACTTAATCGCTTGATAAAACTTGAAAATATCAGATCAGATGGCCAGATTATAGCATCCTATGTATACACCCTCGGGCCTTCAGGAAATAGAACAAAGGTTGAGGAAAACAACGGACGGGTTGTTGAATATACCTATGATGACACTTACAGGTTGCTGAAGGAGGAAATTAAGGACCCCGTTTCAGGTGACAAAATAATTGAGTATACATATGATAGCGCAGGAAACAGACTTACAAAGACGGAAGATGGAATAAAAAGTGTCTATACTTATGATAAGAACGACAGATTGCTGTCGGACGGCACTTACACTTACACCTATGATAAAAACGGCAATACATTAACCAGATCGGGTTCGGGAGAATCGGTTGCTTATACCTACAACTGGTATAATAAACTGATAAAAGCCGTTGCAACAAATGCTTCAGGAGTAAAAACCACTACCGAATACCAATATGATGCAGATGGCAATAGGGTAAGTAAAATTGTTAATGGTACAAAAACAAGTATTTATCTTGTTGATAGCAACATGGATTATGCCCAGGTTTTAGAAGAGCGGGATGAAAAGGGTAATCTTATTGTAAGCTACGTTCACGGGGACGACCTTATAAGCCAAAAAAGGGGAGATACAACAAGCTTTTACCACTATGACGGAGCAGGAAGTGTAAGGGCTCTCACCAATTCAAGTCAAAGCATAACAGATACGTATACTTATGATGCTTTTGGTTTATTGATCAACAGAACGGGTTCAACTGAAAATGAATACATGTATTCAGGGGAGCAATATGATCCTAATATAGGGTTTTATTACCTGAGGGCAAGATGGTTTGATCCATATACCGGCAGATTTACAAGTATGGATTCATGGAACGGAAGCCTATTTGATCCTCCAAGTCTCCATAAATACGTGTATTGTCATAATAATCCTGTCGATAATTCAGATCCATCGGGGCTTTTTATACTTACAACTGCATTGGCTGGTTTTGCACAAAATATGTGGGCCAGGACAGCTAATATCAGAAGTGCATTAACGACTTATTGGAAGGCACAGTCTACAATAGAAAAAGTAAAACTTGGTATTGCTGCAACCTGCGTTGCTATCGGTACTATATTTCCACAAATATCACGAAACTCCCTTAGTTATTCCTTTAAGTTGTATGAAGCTACAGGGCACAGCTGGCCGGATATAGGAATAGAAATCCGCTACGGAGACCTGAAAGGGGGACAGCGAAGACCTATAGAACTCAGACTTAAATTTGCAGCAGGGAAGCTGACAACAAGATTTACCTATGACTTAGAAAACAATAAATTTGCAGGGGTTAGTGGAGAGTTGAAAATATACAGTTATAAATTCCAGAAACTGGGCATATTCCAGATGAAATGTGATTTGGTCATGGAAACCACAGGAGCCTTTTCGCAAAAGAAAGAAAGTTTTCCGTCAATTGCGTTACTGGGTATAAACTTTTCTTTAGGCATAGGAGTTGGGAAAATTGGTGAGATTGCGCATACAGTAAGGTCTCCAAGGTTTGATATACCTAATTTAAGGTTTGCCGGAGGATTTGCAGATTAAAATTGGTTTTAATTCTTTCTATTGTAGTTATAAAGAGTCCAGGGGGATGTAAAATGGTAAAACTCAGGCATCATTGTCTATTTAAGAGGGTTAGCTTGACAGAGGGTGAAAATAATGCAGAGATAGAAAGGAAATTTCTGGATTTTACCATAAATGGTTACTGTAGATTGGAATACATGCCACACATTGTAAACGGGACAGGGGGACCACTATATCAAATTATTATAAACAATGAATTGTTTACAAAAGCTATAGTCCATGAAGTTAACATGGATAAGCGTACAATTCATTTTACCAACCCGTACATTAAGATGGAAAGGGATTGGCTATTACATAATTATAAGGTGTATATAAGTGATGAAGTTATGTACACCTGCGAAAAGAAAATATTTGAACGTTATTATAGGATTGAGATTCCCAATAAGAATTTCTTTGTACATTCTCTTTCTATAGCAGTTGCTCTAGACATGTTAAGTCATTTAGACTAGTAATATGTCAGCGTAAAAAATTTATATAATTTAAGGTATATTTATGTTACGGGACACCAGGGAAGTCCGACATCCGGATTTCCCTGGAAACTGTTTTTTGGTTTCTGCAGCTTATGATAAAAAGACAACATATGTAATTCTGGTAAGCAGTTCTATATTAATTTTTTCTTAATTTCAAGAGATGAAAACAGAATAGGAATAGATAGCAGTAGTCATTTTGGATTAATGTGCCATGTTGCAGACGAGATAGCTGATTTTATTGATCTGAGCCTATTTAAGAGGGTTAGATTTACAGATGGTGAATACAATGCGGAGATATATTTACCAAAGGGCATTTTTGTTACATATGTAGTTGTTTGATAATAAAAAATGTTATTAATATTTTAATACCGTTACCCGATATTTTATATATGGATATGTAAAATTAAGGAGGAATTTTGACATGACCTTAAATAATGATATGAAGAACTCTGCAAATACCGATAAACCCATAAAACATTATAGAACAAAAAAGTTATTTGGAAATAAATACATTAAGGATTTTAAAGATTGGAGAATAGGGTCAAAAATAGCTATATGTTTTTCTTTACTCCTACTTTTAGGTTCAAGTTTTCTTGGATACATTACATATTCAGATTCGTCATCTGCCTTAAGAAACAGTATAAATACATTTTCCGTCAACAATACAGAGTATGCGGCAAAGATTTTAGAGGCATATTTAGAGAATTTTATTTCGAATCTTGAAGCGGTAGCAGCGAGACCGGAGGTTCGTACAATGGAATGGGAAAAGCAGGAGGCGGCTCTTGTTAGTGAAGTAAAAAGACTTGGATACTTTAGGCTGAACATAATAGATCTAACGGGAAGTGCCCGTTCCACTGACGGAAATCTTGCTGATTTGTCTCAAAGAGATTATTTTATAAAAGCTGCTGCCGGTAAAGGCAACATAAGTGATCCTCTGTTGAGTAAATTTGACGGGAAGATGGTCATGGTAGGAGCAGTTCCAATAAAAGATGAAGATGGAAAAATAATTGGGGTGTTGTCTGCAACAGTTGACTATACTACATTGAGCGACCTGGTTGCAGATATTAATATGGGGTATGGCGGATATGCCTTTGTCATGAATAAGGAAGGATTAACTATTGCACATCCTAAACCGGAATACATAATGACCGATTTTGGAAGCTTCGAAGGAGTAGATTCCGAAGAATCATTAAAAAGCCTGACAGAAATTCATAAAGCAATGGCTAGCGGGGCAAAGGATTATGGAGAATATGAGTATGGTAGTGAAATAAAATATGTTGCTTATGCTCCAATAAACGGGACAGATTGGAGTATTGGAATTACAGCAGAAAAGTCCCAATTGTTTGCTCCTGTGGAAAGAATGAAACGTCAGGTAATTTTGGTAATTTTTATATTTTTGATATGCGTAATAATGTTCAGTTTGGAAATTGTAAGAAGATTGGTGAAAAAACCCATTCATAAGCTTATAGAAATATCGGACAGGATAGCTGTGGGTGATGTTGAGGTAAGCATAGACAATGATTCCTATGATGAGATAGGGATATTGATGAACAGCTTTGGGCAAATTATTCAAAGCACTAGAGAACAAGCTTATGCTGTGGAGAAAATATCAAAAGGAGACTCAAATGTAAAGGTTGAAATGCGTTCCGATAAAGATATTCTTTCAAAAGGCTTGATACTTATGACCGATACCTTAAATAAGCTTGAAAATGAGACCAGTAAATTGACTGTAGCGGCACTAGAGGGAAATTTACAGCAGAGAGGAAGAACAGGGGATTTTAGTGGAATTTACAAGGAAATAATTGAAGGAATAAACAATACGCTAGAGGCTGTAATTGCTCCAGTTTTAGAAGAACAATCGGTGCTTAGGGAGGTAGCCAAGGGCAATCTGAATGTATCTGTAGCGGGAGAATATAAAGGGGACCATGCAATAATTAAAAACGCATTAAACGAGACTATTGAGATGATTTCAGGATATATAAAGGAAATAAACTTTACGTTAAGTCAACTATCTCAAGGAAATCTCGATGTAGATATTAAAGGTGTATATGTAGGAGACTTTGTTGGTATAAAGGATTCACTTCTAAAGATAATAAGCTCACTCAATGAGGTGCTTGGAAGTATTAAAACTGCTGCGCAACAAGTAGCAGCAGGTTCAAAGCAGATTTCAGATTCGAGCCAGATTCTTGCATCAGGAGCAACACAACAGGCCAGTTCAATTGAGGAATTAAATGTTACCCTAAATGAGATTGCAGAGAAGACAAAACTGAATTCAAGAAAATCAAATGATGCAAAAGTATTGACAACATCCGGAAGTGAAGCAGCTAGAAAAGGTAATGCAAGTATGAAAGAAATGCTGAACTCAATTAACGAAATAAATCAGTCCTCAAATAGTATATCAAAAATAATCAAAGTAATTGACGATATTGCCTTCCAGACCAATATACTAGCACTGAATGCAGCAGTTGAAGCGGCCAGGGCAGGGCAATACGGAAAAGGCTTTGCAGTTGTAGCAGATGAGGTCCGAAACTTAGCAGAAAAAAGTGCATTAGCTGCAAAAGAGACGACCTCATTAATTGAAGGTTCCATTAAAAAAGTTGAAATAGGAACTGAAATAGCAAATGAAACTGCAGCCGATTTAAATAAGATAGTTGAGGGAATCGCTAAATCAGCTGAATTGCTAGAAGAGATTTCCGATATATCAAGTGAGCAGGAAATTTCAATTAATCAAATTAACTTAGCTATAGATCAAACGTCACAGGTGGTACACACTAATTCAGCAACCTCACAGGAAACTGCTGCGGCAAGCCAGGAATTATCCAGTCAGGCAGATATGCTTATGGACATGGTGGGAAGATTTAAACTGCGAAATGACTTGAAATATTCCTTTTTTAACGAAGTGGATACAGAGAACAATAAATCCTATTTTTGAAGATAAGGTGAGAATTGAATAACAGACAAGTGGGCGGTTCTCCTGTTTAAGACAGGAGAACCGCCCACTTGTCTAAAGACACAAATCCGACAAAACAGAAAAGTAAATGTCTTGATTGCTGTTATACTAATATTTGTATCAAGTAATGAAGTTTTAATTGTTTAGAACCGAACTTATCTGAGTAAACAGGTTAGTATTTATAAAAATTTGGTTTCGTGATAATATGTTAAGGAGATAGAAGTACGATGTATAAAGGTTAAATAATTTAGCTTCACAAAAGAAACCAATTATAATAACGTAAATAAATATTAATTTCTGGAGGAAATATAACATGAAAAAGGTTGTTATATTCTATATTTTGGCCTTATGTGCAACAATGCACTCGGTTATGCCAATTTATGCGAATGATGCTTCTATGGGAAGGACTCCTGAAGGGGTATATCTTATGAACAATGACCAAATAGCAATGACAAGTGAAGATATAAAAATATATCCTTTTAAAGGTTTTGCAGAGTGTACTTTTGAGTTTATTAATTACGGTGAAGCAACCGAAATTCTGATGGGTTTTCCTGCCACGCTGAAAGAAGATTTGGTTGATCCTATTATGCAGGATATAGAACGTACGGCCTTGAAGGATTTCACCGCTGCTGATGAGTCAGGAAGTATTGAAGTAAAGCTTGAAAAAGGCACACCCAAATATGATGACAGCAATTACTCATTGTGGTATACCTTTAAAGTGAAATTCAATAAAGGTGAGAAAAAGGTTATACGGAATACATACAGTTTTGAAAATACATATTATTCTAACGGAGATATTTCAACCGGATATATTATTGACACGGGTGCCGGCTGGAAGGATAAAATAGGGCATGCAAAAGTTACTTTTTTTACTCCTGATACTGAAGCATATGAAATTACTAGTTTAAGAGGAGATCCATACTTTTCGTTGGGAGATGGCGTAATTATATGGGAAAGATATGATTTTGAACCTGCTAAAAATATTGAAATACTAATTAATACTATCTTATCCGAGGAGCATATTAATAGAATAGATGATCATCAATACAAAGACTCTTTATTGGAACTGAAAGGTAAACTTGAGATACTTCAAAGCAGTATATTTACAATGGACAGGGATAGTCTTATCAAGGAATTCTTTGATCCTCAACCTGTGGGTTTGGATTCATATGGTTATAGTATGTACGGGTTAAGGCTTTTAGCTTTTCAAAGGTTTTCAGAGCTAGAAGCACAGACAGATAATATAATAGGGATGAGGATAGGAAATAACTCTATTTTTGTTAATGGTACCATACAGACTTTTGAGCCCGAAGGAGGTGCTTCTGCCGTTCCTGAAATAAAGTATGGCAGGACGTTTGTACCGATAAGGTTTATAGTTGAAAACATGGGCGGAGATATTGAGTGGGATGAGCAGCTAAGACAGATTACAATTAAAAACAAAGGGAAAACCATTGTTATGAACATTGGAGAAAAGTCAATTCTTGAGGATGGTTTGAAAAAAGAAATCGATGCTGCTCCAGAAATTATAAACGGCAGAACTATTGTACCTATAAGGTTTGTAGCTGAGAGCATGGGACTTGCTGTCGAATGGTGTGAGGATAAGGAACTTGTTTTGATATCAGGCAAGAAATAGTAGGAAGGGTGATATGGCCTGACTTGATTCGGCTTGCTTATGAGAATATATTATGATGCTTTGTAAATAATATTTTTCAAATTTGGAATTAGTGAAACTTGAAGATATTTGTTGTTCTACAGTAAAGTTGAAGTGTACTGATAAACATAAAATGTAAAAATGTAGCTGAAGAATTATTTTGAAAAGATGATTGCAAGATCAGACAAGATAACTGTTTTAACTGAAATTATGGGAATTAAACTTTTTAGGGATAAAGCTATCAAAATACTGAAAAAACGAGACGACAACTCTAGCTATTTTGGTGATTTTGATAATTTTTGCAGATTAGTTATGTTGGAATAACCCCATGTTTGAACAATATAAGCGGCACAAGGGGACAGGAACCTTGTCCCGCTTATATTTGAATTTAATTCTATTTGAAAAAACCTTTGGCGTTATAGGACATAATGAAAAAGAACCTTCCTGGACTTGTACTTTGAGCTTGTCTTGATACATCTCGACACAACTATGATTCTGTAGCAGTTTACTCTCTTAAAATTGTATAATTAAAGCATAAAAAAACTAAACGTTACACCGAACCTTTTTTTGTTCTGGTGTGTATATAGGGTAAATTACATATACAAGGAGGGGTTTTTTTTGGAGCTGTCAAAAGAAGATGCAGAAAGGATTTTCGAGGAATACTCAAACTCAATATATAGATTTGCTCTGTTTCTTACAAAATCCAGGATGATGGCAGATGATATTACGCAGGAAACATTTATTCAGGTATTCCGCAAATATTGCACATTTGATGCAACCAAGCCTTTCAAACCCTGGAT
>JAAZCB010000941.1 GCA_012513545.1 Clostridiaceae bacterium | reverse complement strand
ACATCCTCCCCTATAATACAGTCTTTATGTATACTGCAAAAACAGTCAATAAAGTAAAATAAAACTGTTATTTGTAAGTCTTTGCACACACAATCCACATAATTATAATTCCAAGTCCTTTTTTAATCAAAAGTGATACTTGAATAAATTCTGCCTAATAACCTTCTTATTGTAAAGTATCTCTTTATTCTCATTATAATCATCTGCTACCTTCCTTTATCAAACTACTGCAAAAATAAGGTTTTTAATGTACAAAATTGGATACTGTATACAATTCATTTAATAGCCTGATTAACAAATTATAAGCTCATCAATAGTTTTAAACGCGGAATTACAGTTATAAACACAGCTTATTTCTAATTGACACAAATACATTTAAGTTGGAAAATATAATACAGAACATAATATTTTGCAAGAATAATATTGAAAGGTATCAGGTAATTTGAAAAACAGGCTTTTAAGAAAATACATTACTATAAATGGAACAGTCCAGGGAGTAGGCTTCAGGCCTTTTGTATACAAAACAGCTGTGGCAAACAACCTTTCAGGTTATGTGGCTAATTATCCGGGAGGCGTACAGATTGATGTTGAAGGGATTGAAGAAGACATAAACAAATTCCTGTACATTATCCTTGATAAGGTCCCTCCCCTTGCACAAATATCTGAATACTTCATTGAAGATAAGCCTCTGTCCGGGTACATTTCTTTTTCAATCAGAGAAAGCTCTTACGAGGAAGGAACAGGGATATTCATTTCACCTGATATTGGCATATGTGATGATTGCATCAGGGAGATGGCAGACTCTGCCAACAGAAGATATTTATATCCATTTATTAATTGCACCAATTGCGGTCCAAGATTTACCATTACCTCTGCCCTTCCCTATGACAGGGAAAACACTACTATGGACTGCTTCACAATGTGCCCTTCATGCGATCGGGAATACCATGATTCTATCGATAGAAGGTTTCATGCGCAACCAGTTTCATGTCATGACTGTGGACCTGAATTAGCCCTCCTTGACTCAGCTGGTAAAAAAGTATGCTGTACAAACGAAATCGAAAAAACTGCTGAGCTTATTAAAAAGGGTAATATTATTGCAATAAAAGGGCTTGGTGGCTATCATATCGTATGTAATGCACGAAGCATTAACTCGTTAAAGGAATTGAGAAAAAGAAAACACAGAGATGGCAAACCCTTTGCACTAATGGCAAAAGACCTTGATACTGTTTATAAATATTGTATCGTAACCAATAAGGAGAAAGAGCTTCTTAATAGCATCAGAAAGCCTATTGTTATCTTGCAAAGGAAAAAGGATATAAATCTGCCCCTCGATGAAATATCCATGGATACAAATACTCTTGGGATAATGCTTCCTTATACTCCTCTTAACCATCTTTTATTTAAGGATAACGAACTTGAGCTATTAGTTTTCACCAGTGGCAATATTTCAGGTGAGCCGATTTATTATAGGGATTATGACGCGATTCGTGGTCTTTTAAATATAGCAGACTACTTTCTGACAAACAACAGAGATATATACGTACGTACAGACGACTCGGTAACCAGCATTTTTAATGATAAAGAATATATTTTAAGAAGATCAAGAGGGTATGTACCTTCGCCGGTTATCTTAAGCAAAAACCTTCCAAAGTCAGAAGAGAAAATACTTGCCACAGGTGGTGAGCTAAAAAACACCTTCTGCCTTTTATCAGGAAATAATGCTTTCTTAAGTCACCACATAGGAGATCTGGAAAGTCTTGAAACCCTGACCTCCTTTGAGCAGGGCATCGAGCATTTTAAAAACATACTTTCGTTAGAGCCACAAATAATAGCCTTTGATATGCACCCTGAGTATATGTCAACCAAGTACGCCTTAAGCAGCGGTATTTCAAAAAAGGTTGTCATCCAGCATCATCATGCTCATATCGCATCTTGTATGGCAGAAAATTCACTGTCAGGACAGGTAATCGGAATAGCCTTTGACGGTACGGGGTACGGTGAAGATGGAACTATATGGGGTGGTGAGTTTTTCACGTGTGACCTTTTACAATTCAATAGAGAAGCTCATTTTGAGTATATACCCATGCCTGGAGGAAACGCTTGCATTAAAGAGCCCTGGAGGATGGGCTTAAGTTACCTTCTCCATTCTGTTGGTGATAACTATATCAAAACCGACTTATACAGGAGGCTGGAGCAGGGAAAGTCTGAATTTCTAAAAATGCAGATACAAAAGCATGTTAACACACCTATGACATCAAGTTCAGGAAGACTTTTTGATGCAGTGTCCTCTGTCTGCGGCCTGTGTGATATTGCACAGTATGAAGCTCAAGGTGCTTTAAGGCTTGAAAAGGCTGCGGATATAAATTCGGGAAGATTATACCCGTACTGCATAAATGAAATACAGGGAAAACCTCTTTCAATAAGCTTCAAGAATTTAATTGAGGCAATTGTGTCCGACCTTTCAGCAAATCGTCCGGTTTCTGAGATAGCAGGCGCTTTTCACTGTACGATTTCTGCCCTATGTGTTGACGTATGCAAAAGACTCAGGAAAAAATATAACATAGATGATGTTGTTTTAAGTGGAGGCGTATTTCAAAACAGGCTAGTGCTCGGACTCTTAACAGACTCCCTTATAAACTGCGGTTTCAAAGTCTATACCCACAGCCTTGTTCCTACCAATGATGGGGGGTTATCGCTTGGGCAGGCCGTAATTGCTGCTGCAAAGCATAGTGCTGTTTAATATAAGAATAAAATTAATCATTAATTTACATACAAATAAATGAGCCACAATTTTATTAAAATCACTAACAAAAAGATAGGAGAATTGTTTATGTGTCTTGCTGTTCCTGGAGAAATTATTGAAATCAGAGGCAAAAAAGCTCTGGTGGACATACTTGGAAATACCCTTGAGGTATCAATTGAGCTT
>JAAZCB010000940.1 GCA_012513545.1 Clostridiaceae bacterium | reverse complement strand
CTGGATCGAATTAAAAGCGCCAAAGAATAAGGTAATGGACAATACTCTAAACACTGGTGTTATCTCAGGTATTTTATAGAATGCAGCGATGAATGGTGCAGCCAAGAATAAAATTATGTAAATCAAAACTGCTATGAATAGGCTTAAATAAAATACTGAAGAAAAATCCACTTCATCTGCATCCTTCTTTTGTATAAGGGCAGAATTCAAACCGCTTTGAACAAATACGCTTGCAATGGAAGTAAATATCACCACCAGCGCAATAATACCGTAGTCCTCCGGCAGCAGCAGCCTAGCCAGGACGATTTGTACGATAAATTGTATCCCCTGGGTTCCCCCCCGCTCCATGAGTTTCCAGAAGAGGGAGGAAAGGACTTGCATTTTTGTTATTTTACTCTTCATCTGCCAAATTTCCGTTTTAGTTTTATTGAAAATAATGTAATGTGTGGGAAGTAATGTTTTATAAAATACTTAGTTTTTGTTTTTGTATCTAATTTGTCATATAAATATTTTAGTTCACCTGACTTTACTTCTTTATACATTCCTTGTTCCAACATAATATTCATCTTATTAATATTTATCTTCTGAGTTATAGCGCTGTCGTATTTATATCCCGAATAGGAATTAACTTCATTAAGCATTTTAGCAATCTTATTAATATGTTCTATCCGTTTCTCAATACTTGAAGAAGCCATCCTATTTGTCCAAGAACCTGGGACACCTACTCGGTAAGCTGACATAAATTCATCGATATAGTACACAGTCCCTTGAAGAGCCAAATATATTGCTAAAGGATAATCACCCACTGGAGAGATTAGAAAGAACCCCGGCCTGTTTTTGAATACTGACGGGTACATTATTGAATTAGTCGCAAATAATCCTCCCCCGCCTAAAATTACTTCCTCGGTTGTAAAAAGCTTATTACCTTGATTTGGTCTAACCGCGGATTTTAATTTTGTTTTATCAGGACTAACACGAAATGCGGCATGCACACATAAGCTACATTCAGGATGCTTTTCCATATAGTCTACTTGCTTTTGCAATTTAAAGGGATCGGTCCAATAATCATCTCCTTCACATATAGCCATATACTTACCTTGGGCTCGTTCTCTATTATATTTTCCCGGACGCGCTCCCTTTGAATATTGGTTTTCTGTTTGATATATCGGTTTCATTAAGTCTGGATATCTAGATGTATACTCTTTAATAATTTCAGCCGTTCTATCAGTGGATGCATCATCATGTATCAGTATTTCGTATGCAAAATTGGTTTTTTGCATTAAAAAACTCTCTATAGCATCTGCAATGTATTTTTCATGGTTATATGCCATACAATAAATGCTAACCATCACTTTACTCTGCATCATTGTTTCTCCTATTTCATCTTTTATTATGTATACATGGATAAAATTGTCTCTCGCCTCAATTCCAAGGCGTGTTCTTGTTTTTCAATCCATTCAATGTCAATGGTCAGTTCTACGATTTTAAGCTCGAGAACTGCCTTCTCAACCTCGGCCTGTTTTTTTAGTTCGCAGTCCTATTTTGTCTTCTTGTCAAATACTGATGGCATGTTGGCCAGACATCGGCTTATTACTGCTGGCTTACTTCATATTTATTAGAGATCTTTACAAAGGTGTTTTCCTCACGGAGAACCTCTAATATTATTTTACTCTTTCTTCGGGACTGTATTTTTTCGTTTATTAATCATAATCTTGGTTTCTACAATTTGTATCCAACCCTATTAGTACATTTCATATTATCTTATTTATTTCACCCCATAATACTCCACATACCAATCTGCAAACTTTTGCAACCCTTCGTCTATAGAAGTCTCAGGTTTAAATCCTACTTCGTGGTACAATAAATCTGTAGACGCATAAGTAGCTGGCACATCTCCCGGTTTGATAGGTTCAAAAATTTTCTCAAATTGTACTTCTCTGCCTAGTGCATTACTTAAGGCTTTCTCCAATGCACTTATAAATTTCATTAATTTCTCAGGACTGTTATTGCCGATATTAAATATTCTGTGTGCCG
Source organism: Clostridiaceae bacterium (assembly GCA_012513545.1). Next base: position 1,172 of record JAAZCB010000940.1, on the reverse strand, counting down.
CGGCCTCTTCAGTTTTTATCGGAGGGCTATTAAGAAGTCTTACGATTCCTTCAACGATATCGTCTATATAAGTAAAATCTCTATAAAGGTCATGTTCAAAATCACCATTATTAAAGATCCTAATTGGCTCACCTTTAAAGTACTTATCTGTAAATCCAAAGTATGCCATATCCGGTCTGCCCATTGGGCCGTACACTGTAAAAAATCTTAGTCCTGTAGCTGAAATATTATAAAGATGGCTATAGGTATAGGCCATCAATTCATTTGATTTCTTTGTTGCTGCATACAGAGATACGGGATGGTCGACAAAATCAGACTCCTCAAAGGGAACCTTTTTATTTGCCCCATAAACTGAGCTGGAGGACGCATAAACCAAATGGTCTACAGGATGGTATCTGCAGGCCTCAAGGATATTATAAAATCCGATAATATTGCTTCGGATATATGCATCCGGATTTTCTATCGAGTACCTAACCCCGGCTTGAGCAGCTAAATTTACTGCTACATCAGGCTTGTACTCTTCAAATGTCTGCATTACCATATCCTTATCAGATATATCACCTTTGATAAAAGTAAAGTTTTCGAATGATTTTAGATTTTCTAGCCTGGTATATTTTAATTTCACATCATAATAATCATTTATATTATCAATCCCAATCACTCTGCAGCCTTGCTCTAAAAGCCTCTTTGATAAAAAGAATCCAATAAAGCCAGCGGCTCCGGTAATGAGATATGTTTTATCAATATTTAATATTTTGTAATTCAACTTAATGCCCCCTTGCAATAGAGGTGAGTTTGACTGAATAAACATATGTTTATTCACTAGCTGCTGCCGCTTCTGAAATCGCATTAGAAATGTTTACTTTTTGTCTTCCAATAGAATAATACTCTACTCCCGCTCCATACATATCTTCTACCTTGTATATATTTCTTCCGTCATATACTAAAGGTGTTCTCATAAGTAATTTGTATGTAACCGGCTTAATTGCCTGGATTTCTCCCCATTCAGTAAAAACAAAGCATACATTAGCATCTTTTAATGTTACTTCCGGATTTTCCACATAGGTTATACTACCTCTTCCGTTTTTCCCTTCAGGATATTTTTTCTTAAAGTTATCCATTCCAACTGGGTCATAAGCATAAATATCCGCACCTCGTTCTAATAATAATGG
>JAAZCB010000085.1 GCA_012513545.1 Clostridiaceae bacterium | reverse complement strand
CAGTGACCAAAACCGGGAGAAAAATTTTCAGTCGCTTCAGGTTTTTCAAAGAAATAGGAATATCCTTAATCAATACTCTCAAAACGGTATAATTCCGCGTTAAACCAGATGCTTATTCAGCAGGAAGTCTTCCTGGTATGCTGTTTTTCCTGTTTCTGCAATGGTCTGTGCCACCTTTTGCAGGTCCGGATCCCTGAACCAGGGGGGCTTTCCTGCCGATGACAAGATATCCGCAGATGCTGCATTCCCACATGGTTTCCTCCTCTTTTTCAAGACCGTCAAAAGGGAGCAAAGGAATAAATTTCATCAACACCAGTATAAATTGCCAATCAAAATAGAAAACTATTGATATAACGAGGCCTGAATTTCCCACCTCTTAACGTATTTTCAGCTAAGGGCTGAAAAACGTGTGGTAGTGGGTACCGATTGCCTTAATCAGGCGGTGTGTATATCTACCGCCTTGATATAGCTGTGTGTTGCAACTGCTTGCGCAATTGCTTCTGTTGCTGTAATGTGTCAAATCTATTTTGAAAGGTTTTCTTGAAATGAGAGTCCTTAAAAAAAAAAGGAGACAGGAAGAAAAAAGCATAGATTCGCCAGTTAAGGCCAAATTATTGGGTAAAAAACTGGATGAAAATGTTGCGATCATAAAAAACGAATTAGGCAATTCCAGCGACCTTTCAATCAATATTTCTGTTTTGGATGCTAATGGGCTGCATTACGCTGTTTTATATATAGATAATCTTATTGACAACAGCAGTATTAACAGCTTATCTATTGAACTGTCAGAAATGTTTAAAGCTAAGGATGCCTCTAAAGCACCAAAAGACAGTTTTTCCATTCTCTCGAACTTTTTATCCGGTTTCAGGGAAACAGAAGAAGGTTACGAATTTGATGCTTTAATTCAAGATATATTGTCAGGAAACACCATTTTTTTATTAGACGGATACGATAAATTTCTATCAATCGATACATTTATGCCTAAAGGCAGAGATATAGCAGAACCTACAGCACAAAATGTAATAAGAGGCCCGAAAGAGGCCTTTACTGAAAAAATAAGTGTAAATATTTCTCTGGTCAGGAAGAGAATTAAAAATAAAGCATTAAGGGTTGAGAATTTATCTGCGGGAACCATGACGAATACACAAATTATGCTGATGTATATTGATAAGGTCGCCAAAAAAGAAATCGTTGATGAAATTAAACGACGGCTTGACAGGATCAAGATTGACGGGATATTAGACAGTGGCCATATTGAGGAATTGATTAAAGACGACAGGTATTCCATATTCCCGGAGTTTTTAAGCTCCGAAAAACCTGATTCGGTGGCTGCCGCACTTTTGGAAGGCAGAGTTGCCATTTTTACCGACGGAACTGCATACGTTCTGACTGCTCCCGCCATGTTTATTGAATTTCTTCAGGCAAGCGAGGATTATTACCACCAGTATATGGTCTCCTCAGTTATCCGCATAATCCGTTATTTGGCTTTATTACTTACCCTATTCGTACCGGCAGGCTACGTATCATTAGTTAAATTTCATCAGGAAATGATTCCTGCACCGCTATTAATAAGCATAGCGGCACAACGTGAAGGCGTACCCTTCCCAGCCTTATTTGAAGCCATCCTCATGGAAGTTATATTTG
>JAAZCB010000939.1 GCA_012513545.1 Clostridiaceae bacterium | reverse complement strand
TCCTCCAAAGATGAATTCATCTTTGTTACCCTTATATTGTCATATATACTTTTTGAAAACAGCTCAATACTCTGCGGCACGTAGGAAATTGCCTTTCTTAGTGATTCATTGCTTAATTCGTTAATGTCCATGCCGTCAATAAGTATTTCTCCATTTTCAGGTTCGTAGTATTTCAGCAGCAGCTTTGCAATAGTTGACTTTCCGCTTCCGCTGCCTCCAACAAGCGCGACTTTTTTACCTTTGGAAATTGTGAAGGATATGTCTTACAGGACGGGTTTCCTGTTGCCGTACCTGAACGTAACATTTTTGACCTCGATATCTCCTTCTATCTTTTCTATTTCCTGATAATGCCCGTTTTCCTGCTCCCTTTCACTATCTAAAATCTCGGTAATCCTTCTCATTGATATGTTTGCTTCCTGTATCTGCAGTTGTAGCTGAACCAGCCTGCCTACCGGATCCATAAAGTAGCCGGACAGTGTCATAAAGGCCATCATGCTTCCTAATGTAATATCGTTGTCAATTACCTGTATAACACCAAAGTACATCAGCACCAGGTTACCGACTGTCTGAAACAAGCTGGCGATAGCTCCCTGATAATTTGAAAGCATTCCCTCTTTGAGAGAAATTCTTAGAGACTTTATGTACTCGCGCTCAATGCTCTCAAGTTCAGTCTCCTCATTTGCATTTCCCTTGATTGTTTCAACAGCCCTTAACCCCTCAATAATTTGTGAATTCAACACTGACGACTGCTGCATCTGCTCCTCGTTAATCTTTTTATAAGGCTGTTTGAAGATAAAAACCAGGCCTATACTTATAAGTGTCAGGAATATAATAATCACAAAGAGTGTTACATTCATTCTAAACAGAATCACACCTGTTATCAGTGCCATTGAAATATCCATAATCAATGTCAAAGCTATGTTTGTAAATATATTCTTAATGGTAAACGCATCTGAAAACCTTGTAATGATATCCCCTGTTTTCCTTGCCGCAAAAAACTTCATAGGAAGCCTGTATACGTGCTCAAAATACCCTAATAATAAAGGAATATCTATTTTTTGTGAAAGATAAAGCATCATCCACTGCCTTACAAATCCTATAACCACCTGGGTAACCGCTATAACTGCAAAAATTATCAGCACAGCTACCAGCATATTCTTTAATTGATAGGGCAGTATCTCATCCATTATTATTTTATTGAAAAGGGAGGATACTATACCCAGAACAGTCAGTATAACTGATGCTAGAATAGAGTATGCAAACAGCTTTTTCTGAGGAAGAAGCAGCTTCAAGAACCGACTGAATATTTTATCTCCCTTTAACTTGCCGCTTACAAATTCCTGATTAGGCTTTAGAATGAGCAAAGCACCCGTAAAGTCCTTGTAAAACTCATCTATTTCCATCCTTAGTAAATCCTTGGCAGGGTCACTTATTACAACATGTGTTTTTGTAATCTTGAAAACAACAACAAAATGGCTTAATCCCTCTTTTGTAATAACATTTGCTATACAAGGCAAGGTATACTTACTTAAAAACCTTCCTTATCTACCCTGACAGCCTGAGAAGTAAATCCCAACTCATCTGCGCATTTTTTCAAACCGATAAGATTGGTTCCTTTAAGGTCTGTGCCCATCAAATCCCTTAATTTTGTTATTGTAGTTTCTTTTTTATAATGCAGACAGACCATAGCCAGGCAAGCAGCCGCACAATCAGTCGCATCATGTTGTTTAACAAATATGTATTTCATTTTGTTCCCTAATCAGTAATACGCTTGTATTCTTGTTATATTTTATAAATTATTTATACCTTGTAAATATGGTAACTAATAGCATTAATAATGTCAATACGTTCGCCAAAAGTCATGACTTCTGGCTAAAAGTCGTGACTTTTGGCACGGAACAAATGTTCTCATCATATATCTCCGTAATCAATCAACTCATACGCTATGTTTCACAAAAAACCTAAACCTAATAAACTAGTACGTTTCAACTATATTGATCCTTTAAAAAAACCAACCGTGACTATCGTCACACTACGTTACTTTAGTCATATTTCGTTAATTTTACTACAATCTTATGTCAATAAGTGTTAAAAATAAAGATAAATAATCAAATTTATATTAAATTTGCTGTCCAACATTTTACAAATATTTCTTATCAATACACATAATCAATCAAATTTATTTACTTTTTTATACAAAAAAGCCAAAAGTCCCATTGCAATACAACTGTTTGCAATAGGACTTTTTCCATCCAGCTTTCGCTTTATTTATTTCAAAATATCACGCTTACATTCACTAGAACCAGTGTTTCTTCTTTGTAAAAATAAATGCTTATGTTACTCTGACTTATATCAATTTTTCTTTACTCAGTTAAATAGCAAACTAAAGCTTTTTACTTCAAACCCCTTTATAATTACTTTATTGAGGTAAATACATAAAAAACAGATATCATACCGGACAAAAACATAACTTCAATACATATTTGGTCTAATATTGCAGTTATACTCATAAACCGTATTATAATTGAATTTTTTGTCTTTGATTCAATTATTTTTTTTTCTTTCATATAGTTTAAGGCTATTCTACTTGCTCTTAATTCTACAAATAATGTCGTGATTATTTTTGCAATTATTGCAATTATCGCAAGTGCAACAATAACCCCCAATTTGATTGTCCTTATTTCCGGAATAATCAGAAACATCAACACACAGACTAATGAAGCAAATATTAATAAAAAACGAAAAATTGAAATGAATTCATATAGTTTATATACTTTTTTAGCATATTTATCATGTGCATCAATACAATGACCTGCTTCATGGAAACATACAAACGCTTCCATAAGTGAGTATCTTTCTTTTTTTACAAATACAATTCGATTATTTAATCTTTCAAATCTGTAGAATTTACCAAATCCTATTTCTATAATATCTGATTCTATATAATGCATCATATCATGAATTTTTTCTTTTATAGTATCAAATGAAAAACAAGTTTTATTAAAACCTCTTTTTATAGAGGATACATAATTATTCGTTACCCTGGAAAGAACAAAAACAGTAAAAACTGCTAAAAGTATTATTGGCTGTATTTCTGCTATGCCAGATATTGAAAAATAATTTATACTTAGAATACTCATTGTTTCCCTCCAGAATAAAATTAGAAAGAGCATAAAGCATAGTCACCATAAATTTCATTTTATGCATATGCTCTTCCTAAGTAATATCAATTTAACTCATAAATATTGATTTTCATTCTTTTGTAATCATAAGCTTATCTATAACAATACTGAAAATTATTACAAGAACAACTACAATAATCATCTTCAAATATGTGTCAAGATTTAAAAGCGTCGATACCAAGAATGCTATTATTACTACGGCAATTATACTAATAATTCTCTTTTTTTTTAGATGCAAATTTAAAACCACCCCTTCTTTCTACCATGTAATACGAACAATGTCCCACCTACTCCTACTGCTACACTTAAGGAAGCCAATAATACAGGTGTATTCCATACAAATGCAACTGCACTCGCAACAGCAGATAATACAACCTTACCTGCTGCTCCTGCTGCAATTATCGCAGCTTTAAGAGCTCCTCCTGTGCATAAGGCTTTCGCGCCCTCAAAAATTACACATGCCACCAAACCCGCCAGTACATTCCATACAAACTCTTCTGCACTAGCGCCACCATCTACATACTCCATTTCATTACTGTCCATTACTACATAATTTTTTGGCATAACCAATGCCTCATTATAGCACATTTCCATTGTAAAATCCTCCTTATAATTAGTTTTTCCTAAGTACAAGTTCGCGACCAAGTACTAGTTTATATGTTAACATTAATGTAACATCCTTCGATTAATAAGTATTTCTCCATTCATCCAGGTTTTCTTTGATTATTGCAACATAAGCCTTAAGATTCTTTTATAAATAACACGCTTACCTTCACCAGAACCAGTGTTTCTTTTTTGTAAAAATATATGCAGCCACTAAAGCTAGAAGGCAGAAACAAGCTGCTACAATCAGCAATATATTTATACTAAAAAAGCTTAATTTTTTTTCTGCCAATAGATATTTTCCTGCTACATCTATCTTCATTGTTCCATTTTCAAGGGAATTACTGATT
>JAAZCB010000938.1 GCA_012513545.1 Clostridiaceae bacterium | reverse complement strand
CTTTTTGTAAGAACTCCAGTCTTTTCAAGCAATCTATCTGCAAGAGTGGATTTTCCGTGATCAATATGTGCTATTATGCAAAAATTTCTTATTTTCTTTTGTCTTTCACTTGCCATTATTCATCCTCCTGCCATAATAAGGACAACTTATACTTCAATATAATAAGTTCGATCGAACGTAATCTTTCAGTTTGAAATCAAACCTGAAAAACAGTTTCTCAAACGATATACCAGCATATAATTATAACATAACATTTTTTTTATGAACAGAAGAATTTTTATGACTTATTCTGTTTAATCTGCAAGCAAATTAATAAAATATTCTTTAATCCCTTCTATATCTCTTTTTATATATCCTGCATTTATATACAGGCACTTTCCCAGAACCTCAACTTGATAATAATTATCTGAGTATGGCTTGATACGAACCAAAGCAAATCCTTCCTCCTTATTCATCAGGCCGTTTAATGAATAATCAACTGTATATATTCCTGCCAACATAAGTATCAAAGTAAATATTATGGCAAAAAAGCACTTTTTTCTTGTCTTTCTGATTTGTCTGAATTTCTCAACCCTGCTCATAAACATTGAATAATATCCTTTGTAAATTTTGATACTGTTATTATTACCATTGAAAATTTATTTATTATCATTAATAACATCATTAATAGCTTCAGCTACATATTTTGCACTTTCCACGCACTCACTTACCAGATTTCCATCCCCGCCGATTTCAATAATCAATGAGTTATTCGAGAGATGCTGATTATATCTGTTCTTGCTCACGAATATAGGTCTTGCCAGTCCGGGATACTTTTCATTCAGTTTTTGCTGGAGTTTTATTGCCAGTTTCAGGTTTTCCTTCCATTGAGGATGATTCAGCTTGCTGCTGTGAGTTCCTACAACAAACATTACCTGTGCTGCATTCTTTTTGTTGATTTCCTTAACAACCCTTAATTTCCTGTCATCCACACCATCCCTGTGAATATCAAATACAAATTGTATGGACGGGTAGCTCTTTAGTATATTTGATGCAGTAGTAAGTGACTTACCGTATGCAACATTGTCATTGGGATAATTATGGACTGTTGCGTTATGTATGACATCAATTTTGTATTTGCTCTCCAATATTCTGGCAAGCTCTTCGCCTACTCTAACCACATTATATCTTTCATCATTGGTTCTTTCCGGTATTCCCTTTTTATTTAATTCACTTGCATTTTTAAGGTAGCCTTCAGTAGTATGAGTATGATATATCAACACCTTTGGTCCTTTTTTACTAAAATCAAATTTGATTGGCTGTCCGAGCAGTTCATCAATATTAATCTTGTAATCAGTTTCAGGATTATTGATTTTAATCTTCCCGCTTGATACAACCTTGTCTTGCGGAAGATTATCCATTTTCCTGTCCTCTTCGTCATCATTATAGGCGATACTGCTTGCAGGCTCTTCTGACAACTTTTCAGTCAACTTTTGAGGTTCATTACCCACTTCTGTCTTCTCTACTTCCCTATTTTCTATTTCAAGGTCTGCAAAACTTATATATTGGTCATTCCCTCCACTTTTCTGTGCAATATATTTCTGATAATCACCATGGTAATAATCATAAAAAACTGCCGACTGTGCACTCAAAATGGTAACCGGCCTTGATAACTCAAAGTGAAAAACTTTTTTGACTAAATCCTTTGCCTGTCCATAAAAAGACGTGCTTATGCCTCCACTGTTGTAAATCGTTTCAATTATTGGAAGGGAATTATTTAGCGTTTTTCTAAACATCTCAACATCGAGGGACTTTACTATTTCCATATCAGATTTATAAAGCATGTTACCGCCAATTGTTCCAAGCTTTATGGCAAACAATGCTACAAAAATAAACAATAATATCTTCAGTGCCACAACAATTTTACTCTCTAAGCTTCCAATTTTGTTTTTTATCATCTTTTTATCCTCCGTTTAACCCCTTTATGATGATTCCAACCTATTACCATACTTATTGATTATATTCATGAAATTATCCAATATGACATCTGAAGGAGACATTTATGAAAGTATTTTTTCCAAGTATTTTTAAATAAGGTATTGCTTTATATCCAATAAGAGTATATAATATAAGTACGCAAGTCGTTCATAATGTAAACATAATGTTTCAAATCTACTTTTTTCAACAAAAAGCAACTAAATGTTTATGAATTCGGTATTTTTTGTCGCTTAGTTGATTTTATGGTCGTTTGCTTTTAGTTATCACAGAATTAATATAAAATTTTATCATCAATTGTTTATTTTTCAATTTCCTATATGTTAAAAAGTTTTTATCTGTGAATCCGTAAGGATTTCTAAAAACCAATCAATATACCTATAAGGAGGATCTTTCATGTATAACTTTAAGTCGTTAATCTGCTATAATTGTAAGTCTGTGATTCTAAACCTTCCCGAAATTGAAATTACAAAGCTAAATGGATTGAACTTCCAATGTGAATGCTGTGGACATAAGAATCTTCTTGCAAAATCCGAGTTTTTGAAAAGCGATGATACCAGTGATCCTTATACTAATATCTTCAGCATTGACAGCATGGTATATTAGCAGGATATATCCGTTTCGATAATAACTTTTGAAGTATTATATTTGAAATTAATTTTACACTTTACATAAAAAACTACTTTGGATAATCCAAAGTAGTTTTTAATTTAACTTCTTTCGATGGAGGGGCTCGATGCCCCGAAGCTTTTTAATAATAAAATACTTTAAATAAGGGTTTTTACCTTCTTTTTCCCACTTTCACT
>JAAZCB010000937.1 GCA_012513545.1 Clostridiaceae bacterium | reverse complement strand
TAGAGACTGCCGGAGAAGATACCGAAGCAACAATCAATCTGGATTTTGCTGACCTCAGCTGGAAAAGTAATTTTCGGGGATGCGAGATAAAAACTTTACGTCTGAACCGGGATAAAGGCAGCATAAGTGAGGTTAACATATTGGAGGAATAGAATATTTGTTGTTGTTTTTTTGTTTTACTTCGTGAAACAAAAGGTGTTTTGCTTAATAAAATAGGAAATATTTTACTTCGTGATTCAAAAAGGATATTATTATGAGACTTTTAATATTTGGAGGAAGTGGTTTTGTTGGCTCAAATATCGTGTATTATGCCCTTGAGGGCGGATGTGAGGTTATAATTGCAGATAAAGATAAGCCTGAATTCATTACAAAAGCAGAGTGGTTGCCTGTTGAATTATCCGATTATGAATCGGTTAAAAAAGTTTTTATTAAAGCAGAACCTGATGTAGTTGTTAATGTTGCAGCCATCGCTGATATTGATTTTGCAGAAAAGCATAAAGAATTAGCATCAAAAATAAATAAAGACGGAGCAGCATATATTGCCAGAATCTGCAAAAAATTCAAATCAAAATATATATTCTTTTCGAGTGATGCCGTATTTGATGGCAGGGGGGAAAGTTATTCTGAATCTGATCAGGTTAATCCAATTAATTATTACGGACAGACAAAGGCTTTGGCAGAGAAACTAATCCGGTCAGAAAATCCGGAAAGCATTATTGTACGTATTTCCCTGGTTTTAGGATTCCCTCTGGCAACAGGAAATTCCTTTGTTAAAAGTTTGAAAACCAAGCTGCAAAATAATGAAAAATTAAAGGTGCCGGCAGATATAATAAGAACTCCGATAGATGTCCATACTTTATCAAAAGTCATCCTGGAGTTATCTGAAAAGGATTTTAAGGGAATTATAAATATTGGTTGTACAGAAAAAATCGACAGGTATTTGCTGACGAAAAAGCTGGCTGAGGCACTCGGATATTCTCAGGATAATATAGAGCCGGTATTGTCAACAGAAGATGAAATAGGAAAGGCTCACCGGCATAAAAACGGAATCCTTGATGTTTCGAAAGCCAACCAAATTTTGAATATAAAAATGTTATCACTTGATCAAACAATTCAAAATGCTGTAAAACAAATAGAAATAAAATAATAGATATGGAAAAACCAAAAATTAAATATGAATTGGAGGTTGCCAACGGATCCATTTACGGATTGGAGGAAGCTGGGGCATTGATGGAGGTATTAAAGGATGGTGCCCCCTCATGTGGTAAAAAAGTAAAGGAGTTTGAAGATGCTTTCGCGCAATTTTGCGGGGTAAAGTATGCTTTGGCTGTAACTTCAAACACCGCCGGATTATCACTTTGTGGAATTGCAGCAGACATTAAACCCGGAGATGAGGTAATAACAACGCCAAACAGTTGGATAGCAACAGCAAGTGCATTTTCAGGATTGGGTGCCAAAATTGTTTTCTGCGATGTTGAACCAGATACATTGAATCTTGACCCTGATAAACTTGAAAGGCTCATTACACCAAAAACCAGAGCTATTGTTCCTGTGCACCTTTATGGTCGTTGCTGCCGCATGGATAAAATTATGGAGATAGCGGGAAAACATGATATTGTTGTGATTGAAGACTGTG
>JAAZCB010000936.1 GCA_012513545.1 Clostridiaceae bacterium | reverse complement strand
CTAAGGTCTAAAGTCCAATCTTCGCTATCTTCATTAAGTTTTTCAACAGTTCTCGGGTATTTTCTATAATATCTTACCTGATTCATATAAAATCCCTCCGACAATTATTATTTACACTTTAGCGTATTTTTATTTGTTAAATTCAATAGTTTTTCTACAAAATAAATATAATAATATACTTGCCAAATATTGAATAATGCAGCTTATTTTTATTATACTATTATATATACTGCATAATACTTGACAAAGAGAGGATTGATAAAATGAGTGAAATGATGGTTTCAGACAATTTCTTTACCGAGATAGCTTCGTTTAACGGAATAAAGGTGTTTCAAATCAAATCACAGAAGTTCAAAACAAACTCCATTAATATCTTTTTTATTGATAAATTGAGCAGGGAAAACGCAGCAAGAAATGCTCTCCTGCCTGCGGTCCTGCGACGAGGATGCGAGAGTTTCCCTAATATCCGTGACATTTCTTTATATCTTGAAGAGCTTTATGGTGCATCGTTTGACTGCGGTGTTACGAAGAAGGGTGAAAATCAGATCATACAGTTTTATCTTGAATATGTTTCCGACAAGTATACAAATTCAAACATTAATTTAACACAAAAAGCGTTTGATTTACTTCTGGAAATAATTACAAAACCTGTTGTTCAAAACAGCGGATTCAATAAAGAATATGTTGAACAGGAGAAAAAGAATCTGAAAGACCTTATCGAAAGCCGTGTAAATGACAAGATGCAGTATGCAGTAGAAAAATGTCTTGAGGAAATGTGCAAGGATGAACCGTATTCAATATACGACTATGGGAATATAGAAGATTTAAAGGATATAGATGAACAAAACCTTTATGAATACTATAAAATGTTTTTGGAAAGTCTGCCGATTTATGTGTTTATTTCGGGTGATCTGAAGGAAGAACAGGTGAACTGTATTAAAGACGGAATGGCAAAAATAAGCCGAAACAGGATAAAAAACATTGATAAAGAAGATATCGGAAAGGATATTAAAGAAGTCAGATACATAACAGAAAAAATGAATATAAATCAGGGAAAGCTTTCTTTAGGATTTAGGACAAATACTGAACCAGGACATGCAGATTACTATAAGCTTCTCGTTTACAACAGCATATTGGGGGGAGGCCTCCACTCAAAGCTTTTCCAGAATGTCAGGGAAAAAGAAGGTCTTGCATATTATGTTTTTTCCCGTATTGAAAAGTTCAAAGGGTTAATGGTTATTACAAGTGGTATTGATATGAACAATAAGGATAGGGCGGTTGAAATAATTGGAAAACAGATTGAGGACATAAAAAACGGAAATATCTCAGATTATGAGTATGAATCAGCTTTAAAAAGCATAGAGACAGGTATGGAGTCACTTAAAGACAGCCAGCTTCAGGTGGTGGATTTTTATTTAAGCCAGTATATAGTGGGCACTAACGACACTCCCGACACACTAATACAAAAAGTAAAGAAGGTTACAAGAAAGGATATTATAGAGGCAGCAAACAAAGTAAAGCTTGATACGATTTATTTTCTTACATCGTGAATAATTGAAAAGCACCTGTGCCATTAATTCGTAATTCATACTGTGAAGAATTAGGTATAATGCATTTTTTATTTTTGAGAGGAGAAAAAATATGGAAATAAGAACTATTGAGTATAAAGGTATTGATGAAGTAATGCATGTTTATGAGCATAAAAGCGGACTGAAATCATTTGTAATACCTAAGAAAGGGTATTCCAAAAAATATGCGGCTTTTTATACCCACTACGGTTCCATTAACAACGAGTTTATTGCGCCGGGAGAAAACACTGCAACAAAAGTTCCTGACGGGATTGCACACTTCTTGGAACACAAGCTTTTTGAACAGAAGGATGGAAGCGTGATGGATAAGTTTTCAAAACTGGGTTCTAATCCTAATGCGTATACAAGTTTTGCGCAGACGGTTTACCTGTTTTCTTGCACAGAAAGGTTTAAAGAAAACTTTGACTTGCTGCTGGAGTTTGTTCAGAACCCATATATTACTGATGAGAGTGTTGAGAAGGAAAAGGATATAATAGGCCAGGAAATTAGGATGTACGAAGATAACCCGAATTGGAGAGTTTTTTTCAATCTTCTTGAAGCCTTGTATCATAAAAACCCTGTTAAGATTGACATTGCAGGCAGTATAGAGAGTATAGGAAAGATAAATAAGGAAATTTTATACAAATGCTATAATACCTTTTATCATCCTTCCAATATGAGCATTCTGGCAGTTGGAGATGTAGATCCTCAAGAGGTTTTTGCAAGTATTGAACAAAATATCAGATCTAATGACAACAAAGCAGATATTGAAAGGATTTTTCCTGATGAGCCCAATGGAGTCAACAAGGATTATATTGAAAAAAGCCTGGCAGTATCAATGCCGTTATGTCAACTAGGATTTAAGGATACAAACTTCAAAACAAAAGGTGTTGAGTGTCTCGAACGCGAAACAGCTATTAAAATTCTGCTTGAAATGATTATGGGCAAAAGTTCAAGGCTATACACAGAGCTTTATAGTGAAGGACTTATAAACGGAACCTTTGATTTTGATTACAGTATAGAAGAAAATTATGCTTATTCAGCCTTAGGGGGTGAATCTGCCGATCCTGTAAAACTCAGAGAAAGGATTTCAGAAGAAATTGAGAGTTTGCATAAAAGCGGATTGGACAGGAAGAATTACGACAGAATAAGGAAGGCGATGTATGGCAAATTTATAAAACAGCTTAATTCAATAGAAAGAATAGCACATGCTTTTGTGTCTGTTTACTTCAAAGAGGCAAATTTGTTTGATTATGTCGAAATATATGATAAAATATCCTTTGATTACTTAAATAAAGTATTTAGTGAGCACTTTACGACTAAAAACATGGCTTTGTCGGTTATAAAGCCTTTATAAAAAGGGGGAGCACAAATGAGCAATGTGAACCATGTACAGTTCCCGAACTTGGGTGGACTTGAAATTACAATTGATAATGTTGCGTTTAAAATATTCGGTTTGCCGGTTTACTGGTATGGTATCATCATATCATTGGGGTTTATTGTTGCAGTTGTTTTAGCAATGAGAGACAGTAAAAACTTTGGAATTGAACCTGACAACGTTATTGATCTGGTACTTTTTGCAGCACCTTTATCAATAATTGGGGCAAGATTGTATTATGTTATT
>JAAZCB010000084.1 GCA_012513545.1 Clostridiaceae bacterium | reverse complement strand
GTTTTCCAACTTGCCAATTTGATCACTGATTACTCCGGTCATTTTCTTTACAACATTGGAATACATACGTTGGAAACGAGTGTTGTCCTTTGCACGGGTTACAAAGAATGAGCCTTGAGAGTGAAGCTTGTGTAAACGGCTAAAGTCAAGATAACCTTTATCCATAACATAGTAGCTGCCTACTTCATATGGGACAAGATCAAGAACGTTGACATCGTGAACTTTTGCTTTCGAAATGTACAAAAAACTGGGAATTGAGGTTTTAATATCATACAAGGTATGTAGCTTAACTCCACCTTTATGTTTTCGAAACTCAGCCCACCAGAAAACGCTTAAGCAAAGGTCAATGGTTGTAGAGTCCAAAGCGTATACGTTTCCCTCTACATCAACCTCAAAATCGGTTCTGTAACAGCTCTTACGAGCTTCTTCAATCAAGACATATGCAAACTCCTCGAAAATTTTATAACTACGTTTTTCATTTGCTTTGCCCAGATTTCTACGAGTTATGGTTTTACCAAACCCAAGATGGTAGTATTTAGGCTGATGTGCTTCAAGGCCCAATATCAAATCCCGCATACTATCTCTGGAAGTGAGTTGCCCAAAAACCATACAGAGCATCTGATTCCAGCAAGTAAAGGACCTGACATATTTGTTACCCTGATATTTATCTACAATTCTGTCAAATGTCCTATGTGGTAAAAACTCAGTTATCTGTGCGAAAATAAATTTGCCTTGATTCATGGATTTATGCTTTAAAGAAAGCAAAAGTCCAACTTTTCAATTCAAATCGTCACGCCTCAAAAAAACGCTGTAAGTACGATTAACAAAGCATTTCAAAGAACTATTATGTGTTTTTAGTGCCCACTACTGATATAAGATCATTCTATTTAAATGAAAAACACAAACCTATTTTCACTAAACTTTTTCTTGAATACCATACAAAAAATTTTGGATTTCCATTTTGTTATGATATTTTAGGTGAATGGGCATACCCATTGGGAGGTTTTGAAGGAAGTATGAATTCTCCTACTTCATTTACAATTTGGAGAACTCCTATTATTCACGTTGATCCAACTACTTTTGCTGAAAACAACAAAAAGTTTTGGGATGAATTATTAGAACAATACCCAGATGAACCTCAAAAATCTAATGCAATAAATCAAGTTGTTGATAGTATTAGTAAGAGTAGAAATAAGTTTTCGATCTCTCCATTTAATAATTTTATGTTATATCAAAAAGAAACTATAAAGAATAAGAATAAAATAAAAAATAGGATATCCTTTGATTTTTTTATTATTGATGATACTCATTTCGAATTCTTTATTAGGGACCATCGTATTATTTCAAGATGGGAAGCAAACCTTGTAATGGATGAAAACCAGAGGATTAATCGGGTTGAGTGGAATGAAATTACAACCTATTCAAATGATAGTATTACTCTCCTTCCAATAAAAAATTCTGAAATATCAGATTTAACTTCATCTCCAAATGTAAAAACATTTGCCATTCAGGATTCTGCCTTCTTCCACGGCCAAATAAAAATAACAAAGCAAAACAATAACATTTTTATTATAAATACACAACATGGTGGAATATATTGGGTAGGTCCAAATAGTATTGAAAAAGTAGGAGAAATAAATCTACAACAATATCCAAAAATTCTATTGGGCAAACCATATTTTATTGAGGATAGAAAAAATAATCAATTGATTTTCTTTTCCAAAATTAATCAAATCAATAAAAATCATCCCTTCCCAAAGATTAAGATTCTTAATAGTAAAGAAATTGAAAAACAATTTGAAGCTGTATTAAAATAACTTAACGAGGAGTGCAAAAGCCCCCCGTTCATGATAACAAGCCAATTGAACTCTGGAGCAATAAAGTGATCAATGAAAAAATATCCTATATTCACAATAATCCGGTAAATGAAGGTTTGGTTTATTATCCGGAAGATTATGTTTATAGCAGGACCAGGGATTATAGTGGCAAAAAGGGACTACTGGAAGGAGTAATATTAGCTATGTAGTTGCTTAAGCCACACGAGAGGACTCGTGCGGCAGCGGAGGGTGGGATGAATAAATTAAAAACTTAATAAATATCGAGTTAGTTGGTAATGAATATCACCGCTATCCCACTTGTGAATATATGAACTAATCATTTCGTAAGTATTGTTAGTGTCTCCTCTGATATTTAAGAAGTATAAATCCCTGTAAAGTTCGTCTTTGTCGTATATGGGAAGAAAATTATTTGACTTTATAGTTTGAAAATCTGAATAAATTTCTTCGATACCTCTCTTTACATAATGTTGTGGATAAATTAAGTACTCCTTTGAGCACCCAAAATACGATCCGTTCAGATTAAAGGTATATTTAATAAAGAGACAATTACTTTTACCATAAGGCCTTTGTATATCTAACCTGCTTGTTATTTCATCCGTATATGCAGAAGATAACTCGGGGTAAAAAAAGAATGAAAGAGTAATTTGAAGTGTGTCAAAATTTATAATATTAAACAAGGGATAAATGGTGACATGGTTTTCATCTGGGCCGAAGTCCTCAAGAAATAATGATTGTCCCTGATTATAATATATAATTCTACCCATGTTATCTATTACTTTGAGACTTCTTATTGGAACATTTTCTAAAGAGTCATAGCAGTCATAAATGTATGTAGTCAGATAATTCTTTTCATTATAAAAAGTTACAATTGAATCGATCGATGGTTCATAATTTTTACAAAATTGTTTTGTAAAAGTATGATATGATTCAGATTCTCTATGTTGATAAAATCTTGTCTCGTTACCACTGGAAGAGACTTTCATTTTTTCAGCATTGAACTTTAAGTTTGACTGGTTACAAGCAAAACATATTAGTATAAATAGTATAAAATTGAAGTTTATCATTGCATTTTTCTTTATTGTTTCTTTCAAAGGATAGTATTAAATGATCTCGTTTAAACAAAAATAGATAAAATAAAATCTTCGAAAGAGCATTATGAAATAAAGTGGAAGTATATGATGCGCCCATCTGCCCCCCCCGCTGCCGCACGATTTCATCGTGTGGCTTATAAAATAAAGCCATTATCTTTATTCAGAAATTTAGTTAATAGCAGAATAAAATTTTCCATGAGCAGAAACTACAAGTTTCATAATCCTACCCTTGGTAGTAATTATTTGCTGCCGCAAAGCCAAACGAGAGGACTCGTGCGGCAGCGGAGGGGTTTAGTTTTTAATGATATGATTAAAAGAATAGGAAAAGAGTTGTTTTTTAAAACATTACACAGAGGTCCCCAGAGGGAACACAGAGGAACACTGAGAAATTTCTCCGTGAATCTCTGTGCCTTCTTTGTGCCACTCTGTGCAACAAGAAAAAAGAGTAACGTAGTTTCTCATCCTTTACAATTTCAATAAACATGAAAAGGTCTCACCTTCTGCAACAAGTCTTATTACTAACAACCATGTTGTCCACAAGCTTTCAGGTTGTGACCGGCCAGCGTTTCCCCATCCAGGTGAACACCATGGT
>JAAZCB010000935.1 GCA_012513545.1 Clostridiaceae bacterium | reverse complement strand
TGAGGCATATTCATCATTGTCCCTTGACATAAACATTACTACCGACTCAGCCCTGGCTTCATAAGAGGGCTGAGTGTTCCAGGTTATTGTCTTAGGGTCCCAGTCAGTCAATACTTTGTGAACGCTAATAGGTTCCTCTTTACCACCTGCGACTATAAAATCTGTATAAATTACATAATATGCGCCAGTAAGCAAATCATTAGCCTCAAACTTTGGCAAATTGAATTTAACATATACCCTATTTCTCGGTGCGTTTGTGGTACTATTGCCATTTATATCACTAACACATAATGTTTGTGCATAAACATTGTTTTTATCAGGCTCTTCGCTTGAAACATAAGTGTCTTCATGATTGAGTGTAATATATGGATCAACAACAACCGGATAGGCTCTTTCCTCACTCTCAAGCCAGTCAATGCTTGGTCTCAATGTCATTACATAACTCTTACCGGACTTTTGGAACTCCACATCAACATCCTTGCTTTGAACACCTTTTGAATCGTACATGAAAGGCGCCTCAATCAGGTACACTTTCTTTGAAGAATCCTTTCCATCATAAAAAGTTATTGACTTGTCTTCATTAAGTACTGCATTCATCCTATCTGCATTAATTCTAAAAGTAAAAACCGATTGACTTCCACGTTTCTTAATAATTATGTTTTCTTTTAATTCCTTCGAGTTTATCTGATATTGCAGATCAACATTTTCATAAATGTTTTCGAATTCGACAGTCCCTGAAAGCGTCGACAAAGAGGTTTTCTTTAGGTTTTTATCCTTATAATCTCCATAATTAGCTTGCTCTTCGTTCTTATGCCGAACCAGGGCTGAACTATTAAGCTTTTTTGCCTTTGCTTGTGCTTTTTCTTTCAGTATACCGTTATCTACTTCAGGACGCTCATAAACAGCATCTGTAACATTCTCGTTCTTATTATGAGCCTCGAAATCACCTACAAGACTCCATGAGATTTCATACTTATCTTTTTTTATACTTACAAGCTTATTTGAAGATATACTCTTTGCAATTCTGACTTTAAAATCATTTGCCTTGTTTTCCAAGACATCATTATTATACTCGTCCTTTTGCTCTGCAATACGGTTGTCAATATCCTTCCACTTATCTCCATCCATGTAATGCACAGGCCCGGGATAAACCACAGCTGCAAATGTCATCTGATCTGTTAAGAAGTGCTTAACATTTTCCTCTCTCTTTTCCTCTACTTCCCTAATCAGATTTAGCTTGCCGTTTTCACTGTCCGCTTCACTGTAAACATTCCCTGCAACAGTATCCTGAATACTTGGCGTTAATGTTTTCTCAGTCTTAGCGAGCGGTGGAGTTTTCCCTGCATGCTCCTTAGCAAATACATTTATCTGTAAAATTGACACCAGAAAAGTTATAACCAACAATACAGATATGACCTTTACAAATTTTCTCACAAACAATACCCCCTAAAAATAATGATAAAAAATTACTTTCTATATAAAATACACCTTAAATATCGATTAAGATAGACAAGGTATACCTTTTACAGCCCAATACCACGATACTACTATTAATCAACTTCCCTGTAAAAAATTGTTTGAATTAACAGACATAATAGGTAATATTATAATAATTTTTTCCTTAATTGTAAATAAAAATTTATTTTTTGACAGGAATATTTTTTATTATTGAAATTTTTGTATTGATATGCTGTCCATATCCATTAAGGACCGGTTGATTTTTATATGCCTTTGATTATTTGTGCTTCAGAAAATCCAGACCTCTCATTATACAGTTCTATTCTAATCCTGGGATACACCTCATTCATAGATTCATGTCCTGTAATCACACTGAAAAGGTCTATTTATTAAAAAAAAATTTTCTTATTAGGAATTAAAATTCGTGTTTTTGCCTTGTTGACAAATAAACTTTAGGTTGCTAGATTAACCATTTTAATATATAATATTAAAAAATATCTATTGTCAATTAATAAATTTTCCGATAGTAAATCTGAAACAAAATAGCACCTATATCAGTATACTGTTATAAATACTATTAGTTATTAATTTTTTATCAAAGTAATAATATAATTTTATTATTACAGTATTTTTATATTCATATGAAGTTACTTTAGCAACAGTCAATGAGCAAAGGAGTATTAAAAATGGAAGAAATGAATAGTATGAGTATTGATAGGGAAGTAGTAAGAATTGACTCAATTTATCAAATTGAGATGCTAAACATTAAAGACATGGGTAGTTATGTATATGATTTCCTTCTCCCCAATCTTCAAATGAGTTACAAGCATTCCAAGCAATACCTCGCAAGTATGCCCAGAAGAAACATCTATTGCATAAAGAAATCTCTGGCTGATCTTGTAGAAGACAAAAGCTTTGTTAAAATATCAACCAGCGAAGACATCGGATCAGAGTATTTCACAAAATACGAAGCTCTATTTATGGCAATGGACAGTATAAATCTTATATACTCATTTTGTGTAATAATGAAATCAAAGCTTTATGATATGCCTGAACATTCCAAAGCTCTAACATCACTCAATAATATACTGAGACTGATTGGTCCTGTCCAAAAGGAAATACAAAATTCTATGGAGTTTGAACACCACCATGATCATCTGAATTCATAGAATTTTTTATGCTTGTTTAATGTCCGGAGCATGTGGGGCATACGCAGAGAAGGAATAAGGAATACCTTATACGAAATATTGCATGTAAGCTCATATATTATTATCTTTTGAATATTCGGAATACTGCAGATATAAGCAGCATTCCGAATGCAATTGCCGCTGCACTTGTTATGGCTTCTATACCCATGCTTGCCGCTTGCGACAATCTATTTCCCGTAATATGCTGTAAGGTATTATAAAAAGCTATCCCTGGAACAAGTGGAAAAATACCGGGTATTGAAAAAATGGTAGCAGGCGCCTTGCGAATCCTGGCACAACTCTCACTGTAAAGTCCTACAGCAACAGACCCTATAAAAGTTGAAAAAACCAGTCCTCCGGTAAAGCCATATACCCTGCTGTAGATAATCCAACCCAGCATACCTGAAAAGCCAACCCATATCAGATTTCTCTTTTCAACATTATAAAGTATACCCGGACATAAGCTTCCAATAAAAGCAAGTATTATTTCTATCATTTTTCACCTCTTTTCATAGTAACCAGCGCAGTCCTGCCGACAACACAACAGCAACTCCTGCAGCAACAGCTACTAACGAAAATATTGCTTCAGCCAGCCTGAACTGACTTGATACAATATCGCCGTTAAGCGCGTCTTTTATAGCGTTTGTTATAGCAACACCAGGAAGTAAGATTATAATTGAAGCAATAATTACTTTATACAGATTTATAATAGGAAAAAGTTTTACAACTGCAAGGCTTATAACTCCTGCAACCATCCCCGAGGCAAAATCCTCGAAGAAATTGAAAACTCCTGCCCGTGATATCTTCTCCTTGGAAATAAATATAATCATACCTATAAAGAAAGCAGCAGCAGCTTCCTGAAGGCTTCCTTTAAAAAGCAGGGCATATACAAAGGCATTCACACCTGCAATACAAAGTCTTGAAGCAAAGTTAAACCCTTTTGTTTCTTCAATGTCCCTTAGAACTTTTATAGCATGGCTATAGGAAACCGGATTTTTTTGAAGGCTTCTGGAAAATGAATTGACTCTTTCAATTCTTCTCAGGTCAACGGTCCTTGACTTGATTCGCCTGACATAGGAAACAGATTCCCCATCCTTCCCAATTACAGTCATGAAAATTCCAGTAGGAAGTGCAAAAATTTCAACATCAACATTATAGCTCTTACAAATTCTCTGTACTGTGTCCTCCACCCTGTATATCTCAGCACCATTCCTAAGTAAAGCTTCTCCTGCCCTTAGTGCAACTTCCATAACCTCATTTGTCTTCATATCCTACTCCGATTGTTTAATTATTAATTATTAATTAAAATTATATTATTTTTTATTATTTGCTGTCTATATTTATATTAATCTTCGGCCTGTTTAAATTAATTTACAAAGCCTTTCATACTGCACCTCATTACCAAATTTATGGCATTAATGTCATAATAT
>JAAZCB010000934.1 GCA_012513545.1 Clostridiaceae bacterium | reverse complement strand
GTATCATGCCGTAAATAAGGCTTTAGACAGTACTGAGCGTGCAACGATGGAACATGGAGATAGGCGAATCGGTGTTATCTGGCATACCCAAGGAAGTGGGAAGAGCCTTTCAGTGGTCTTTTATGCAGGGAAGCTTGTAATTAGCGAGGAGCTTGAAAACCCTACTATTGTTGTAATTACTGACAGAAACGATCTGGATGACCAATTGTATGGCACATTTTTAAAATGCAGGGACTACCTAAGAAACACACCGGTTCAAGCAACCGACAGGCAGCATCTTCGAGAACTTTTGAATAACCGCACCAGCGGTGGAATTATCTTTACTACAATTCATAAGTTTGCACCGGCACCGAGCGAAGATAAAGAGGAAACAAAACCCTATTACAAATACAGAGAGGTAGCTGATGCATCTTTTGAATATGGTAAAAGCATGGTGCTGACCGATAGAAAAATGTCATTGTTATAGCTGATGAAGCGCACCGAAGCCAGTATGGTTTTGGAGCGGAGATAGTAAAGGGTGAATCTGATGCAGAAATAAAGTATGGTTATGCCAAGTATATGCGTGACAGTTTACCAAATGCTTCCTATATTGGCTTTACCGGAACTCCTGTAGAGCTTACAGATAAGAGTACAAGGGCTGTTTTTGGCGATTACATTGATATATATGATATGACCAGAGCTGTTGAAGACGGTACAACGGTTAAAATATACTATGAAAGCCGTATTGCCAAACTTGAGCTTCCGGAAGAAATGAAGCCGAAGGTTGATACGGAGTACGAGGAAATCACAGAGTATCAGGAATACAGCCAGAAAGAGAAGCTGAAAAGAAAATGGGCCCGGCTTGAAGCTATTGTTGGTGCAAAGGAAAGAGTGCAGCAGATAGCAAAGGATATCGTTGAGCACTTTGAAAAGCGTGAGCAGGCTCAGGAGAATGAGGGCGGCAAAACCATGATAGTAACTATGAGCCGGAGAATAGCAATTGACCTTTATAAAGAAATAGTTGAACTTCGACCGGATTGGCACAGTGATGATATAATGAGTGGAAAAATAAAAGTTGTAATGACCGGCAGTTCTTCAGATCCTGCTGACTGGCAGCCTTATGTCGGTACAAAAGCCAGTAGGGAGACTCTTGCAAAGCGTATGAAAGACAAGAAAGACGAATTGAAATTGGTTATTGTCCGTGATATGTGGCTTACCGGTTTTGATGTGCCTAGTATGCATACCATGTATATTGATAAACCAATGAGCGGACACAACCTGATGCAGGCTATAGCCAGGGTAAATAGAGTATTTAAGGATAAGCAAGGCGGACTTGTTGTTGACTACATTGGAATTGCTGAGAATTTGAAAGAGGCATTAAGGCAATATACGGAAAGTGATAAAAAGACAACCGGTGTAGATACCAAAGTGGCGTCTCAGGTTCTTTTGGAGAAACATGATTTAATAAAAGAGCTATTGCATGGCCATGATTACAGTAAGTTTTTCACAGGCAAGTCAAGTGAAAAAATGCAGGCAATTGTTGAAACAATGGATTATATTATTGGACTTCGCGAGGAAAGAAAAAATGATTATATCAAATTGGTTACAGAAATGTCACGTGCGTATTCATTATGTGCGACAACCGATATTGCACAAAGGCTTAATGTTGAAATAGGTTTCCATAAAGCTGTTAAGGCCAGTCTTGTAAAGATGATAATTGATGAAAACAAGAAGAAAACAACAACGCAGCTTGACAGTGAACTGAACCAGTTAGTTTCAAAAGCAATCTCATCCAATGAAGTAATTGATATATTGGGGGCAGTGGGGCTTTCAAAACCCAATATTGCAGTCCTTTCTGAAGAATTTTTAGAAGAAGTAAAAGGTATGAAACAGAAGAATCTAGCGGTAGAATTGCTAAACAGGCTTTTAAAAGGAAACATTAAGACTTTTTCAAGAAGAAACCTGGTGCAATCAAAGAAATTTTCCGAGTTGTTGGAGGCTGCAATCAGAAAGTATCAAAATAGAGCAATTGAAACCACTCAGGTAATTATGGAGCTGATTGAGCTAGCAAAACAGATTAATGAAGCTGAAAAACGTGGTGAAAGTACGGGGTTGACACCTGATGAATTGGCGTTTTATGATGCATTGGCAGAAAATGAATCTGCCCGGGATGTTATGGGAGATGAAATCCTGATGCAGATTGCCCGGGATTTAACCACAGCAATAAAAAATAACATTAGTGTTGACTGGGCAATCCGTGACAGTGTCCAGGCGAAAATGAAAATGACAATAAAACGTCTGCTTAAAAAGCATGGGTATCCGCCGGATAAGACTCCAAAGGCTGTGGATATAGTAATGGAACAAACAAAATTGATGTGCCAAAATGAAACACGATAAGAGATTAGTTTGAAGAGGTTATATGGACAACAGTATTTCTTTGGTTAGGTTATTACATAATGGCGATGTAGTAAATTTAGAAATTTTATGGTTGAAACTACACCTAAAAACAGAGTAAAGAAGACAATAAAAAGGATTGATTTAAGCTTTATTGTAGATGATCCCGAAGTACTTGAAGAACTGCTATTTTCTATTAAAAATGATATTGAGGAAAATGTGGAAAAATTACTTAATTTAATCTCGGTGGACTTGATTAATTCCACAAATCTATTTTCAAGGGAAGCAGAAGATAAAATTGACATAAAATTCAAACGATTTGGTGTGAACAAATATTGAGGAGAACAACATATTTTGCATGCTCAAAGCGTTGGAACTGCGCGAACAGAACTGCAATTCTTATATAGATGTACAGCTTAGAGTTGCATTATTTCAAATGTAATATGACTTTTATCATACTTAATTTGAAATAATATGACCTTTGACTGATTAAGTTATGACTTTCGTCATATTAAAATATAGAAGATTCTATTATATAATGAACTCGAAAATAGGTTCGGTTAATAGAGTTGTATTCAATTTTTCATAAAAGTCAATGTACTATGAACATTCAAGGAATAAAACAATCATAAAAAATACGCGTAAATACATTCAGACGTGCTTGGATAAAAAATTAGGATCAATGAG
>JAAZCB010000933.1 GCA_012513545.1 Clostridiaceae bacterium | reverse complement strand
GCTGGTGGTGTCCAACCGTTCTTATAAAGATCATTAGCTTTATCTTCAACATCTTGAGCTTCTTTCTCTTTATAACCTGGTGTTTTGTATGGATTATCTTGCATTTTTGTGGGATCATTTGGATCTGGTTTAGTTGAATCCATTTGTGCTTCTTCTACTAGTTTACCAAATACTTCTCCGGGATTTCCATTTTCATATTGCGCTTGATGTTCAGTCTCATGTACCGTTAGTGCATTAAGCTCTTCCTGAGTTCGTCTTGCTGTATCTGGAACATATATTGTTCCGTCGGGTAATGACATAGCCGCAGCCTCATCTATTTGAGCCTGTAAATATTCATCTGTATATCCCGACATATCCACACCCACACTTGCGGCAGCATCTCTTACTTGCTGAGGAGTAGGCATACCATTGACTACATCTATACTGTCATAATCAACCGGACTCCCGCCGGCTGCCATATGTAATGCAATCTCTTCAGCAGTAAGTTTTCTCAGCCCCCACGCATCTAGGAAATTCACAGGCTCGTTATTACAATACGCAAACCAGTTGCTTCCGTCGCGTATGGGGTCTATTGTGCTGAATCTTGCTGTCTGTGGCACGTAGTCTCTGTAGCCGTAATTATACAACCCGGTAGTCGGGTCGTATGGCTTTCCTGTGTATGCGTAATCGCTCACAGTCTCGCCGTAAGGCTTTCCAAACACATCGTACTCATAATATTCAGCGCTTCCTGAGTCTGTAGTCGCCGATCTCACGGTTCCCATCAAATCAGTTCCAAAGTAAGACCGCTCATTCGAAGCATAGTTCGAACTTCTCGTAACACCCACGGCTTGCCCGTTCGCGTACAAGGCTACCCTGCTTGAAGCCCTGTTGCTGGCTGTAACTGAATAGCCTTCCTGTGTCTGGGCAGCTGGTGCATCATCTCCAATGTAGCGGTAGCGGCTGCCATCCTACCTTATCCCCCTACCACTCAGATGCTGGTCTGGCTTCAAGATCTTTATCAAATATTTCAATGTAATAAGCTGTTTCACCTCGTAAAACTTCTCTTTTTATCATTCTTTCACTTAAGGTATCAAGGGAGACAAGAACATTTCCATTGGTGTCATAAATCGTAAGGGTCTTGTATATGGCTTTTATCTTTTCCATCAAAGGCAAAGCCAACATTCGCTCATATAAATTGTCATTTCCCTGCGTTGAAGAAATAGCGAAACATTCATGTAAACATGCCAATTTGTAAGGTTGAATTACGTTTGTTACCCTTAAGCTATCTTTAATTTTTATTGTAATGTCACCTACCGTTTGATTTAAAAAATAATTCTTCTCTTGAACTGCAACTCCTGCATTAAACTCCTGTTCAACTAGAATATTACTATTTGAATAATTCTTAACATTTAAAGATTCTATTCTAGGAGAAAAAGAGAATGAGGGAAAATTGAATAGTAATAACGCTGATAATAGAAGATACACTTTTTTCATTTTTTAGTCCCTCCTTTAATTGTAGTTACAGGGCGACGTAGCTGCACGTGGTGTCCACCCATTACTATAAAGATCATTAGCTTTATTCTCAACTTGCTGAGCATCATATTCTTTACATCCAGGCGTATCATATGGGTCTGGTTGATTTGGATCCATTTGATGTTCATTATATTGTTCACCTTCATCTAATAGATCCTTAAATACTTCACCAGAATCACCATTTTGATATTGTGATTGATGCTCAACTTCATGTACTATAAGTGCGTTTACTTTTTCTTGAGTATTTCTTGCTCCTTGAGGTACATATACTTTACCACTTGGCAATGACATTGCTCCTGCTTCATTAATTTCTTTTTGAATTTCAGCATCAGTTTTCCCAGACAAATCAACCCCGGCGCTAGCGGCAGCATCTCTTACTTGCTGAGGAGTAGGCATACCATTAACTAAATCTATACTGTCATAATCAACAGGTCCTCCGCCGGCTGCTTTATGTAATGCAATCTCTTCAGCAGTAAGTTTCCTCAACCCCCACAAATCTTGGAAATTCACGGGCTCGTTGTTGCAATACGCAAACCAGTTGCTGCCGTCGCATATGGGGTCTACCGTAGTGAATGTTGTAAACTTGAAGGTTTTTGTTTCTTCCTCAGATGTAGACATGCCCATGCAATCCAGTATACGAGTACTCTTCTGTTTTGTAAAGATTTGTTTTTGTATTGACAAGGGACGGCTAATTCGTAAACAGCAAAAAAACCCCCTTTGTTGAACTTGTGTCCGGCAAAGGGGGTTTGTATCAATCATATAAACTATATACAGCCTGTTCTTTATTCCTGTGTGCTGTTCAGCAGGAGGTCTCCGCCTTCACCTGACGAATCATCTATTTCAT
>JAAZCB010000932.1 GCA_012513545.1 Clostridiaceae bacterium | reverse complement strand
CACGAAGGCGCATTACAGCATCTGCACACTGCTGCAGATCCCTGTCACCTACATCTATATCCAGGACCGCATCATGTACATCATAGGCCTTGACAGTCCCGTCATAATATTTTACTGCTGTCCCATGAGGCTTCAATGGAAGTCCTCTCAGATATTCTGCAAATGACCCGCCTTCGTCAGGAACTCGCTCAAAGCCTTCCGGGGGTGAAAAACGTTCAGATAAAACGCCTTTATCAGGATTTATAATTTCTCTTTTCTTAAGTTCCGTGCTGTCGTTCTCTTGCGGATTTTCAGTGTAGTTACTTCCGCTTGTTTCATCATCCGTTTTTCCGTGTGTATTACTATCCTCGGGAGAATTGCTCTCGTTTTCGTAATATGTTCCCTGAGGCTGATTTTTAGCTTCTCTGTCCCTTTCATTTACATTGCAACCTGTAATAGTCAAAGTCAGTGCAATTATTGAAATTGCTGCAAATATTCTTCTTAAAATAATGATCTTCCCCTTTACAGACTATATTTCATTCTGTTTTTAGACTATCACTTTAGCCCATTGTTTTCAATACTAAAAAAGAAAACCAATGCTCCTAGTTATAAGGCTCATTGATTTATTCTAACTTAGCTTTCCTAATGTCTTAATGAAAGCTTTTTAAATGTTTCTTCATCAACCTCTTCTATTTTACCCTGTAGTATGTCAAATATAAAATCCTTTTCAAGACCTGCAGCTTTTGCATATTCATCAAAACTCATTCTTCCGCTTGCTTCCCTGATTACTTCAATCAGCTTGTCAGAATGTTTGATCCTGGTTGACTCTGTTCCTTCAATCATATAAGCTCCTCCATCCATTTCATTCATCAGCTCGGATCATTTTCATCGAGAAAGACCCTTATCTCTTTTCTGTAATTTCCTTTTTTTATATCCTCCAATGTAGCCTTCTCTCCAAATCTTTCATCATCAAATCCTGGAGCTACCTTACGCTGCTCATCTTTTTTGTTTTTCTTTTTTCCATCCATAAAAAACACCTCCGTGATAATTATCATCAGAACAATCTTTTAAATCCCGTCTCAATGCAACGTAACCAAGCCTTACAAGCATAAGCTCTCCTTAGTGTAACTAATTATCACACTGATTCGGTTATTCAAATTATATTATGCGCAATAAAAATAAAAACATGAAGTGATTAAACTCCATGTTCTTATTTTGTTTTTATGGCTTTTATAACAAGCATGTATGAGTCCTTGGTATATGGAGAATGCTTAAAGTCTCCATAGGTATAAAGTGTATCAAAACCTGCTTTTCTTAAAGCCGTTTCAAATTCCTCTTTTAATATCGGAAACAGTTTTATTGAGTTGTTGTACACTGCCGTACTGTCACCGTTCTTTAAAATCAAGGAGGTGTTAAAATCAATAATATTGTCCTCTTTTAAATATTTGTATTTTCTTACAAACTCTAGACCTTCTTCCTCATTAATAATAGGAGGAAGTTCGCTTATGCCTGACTCTATTATCCTGTCATAGTTTATGATCTGCAACACCAATGCCCCATTTTGTTCAAGAAGACCGTGCATTTGTTTTAAAACATCAGAAATCTCATCCATATTATTCAGATGAACTATCGAGTTCCCTATGCAAAACAAAACATCAAACTTTTTGTCAACCACCAGAGCAAGCCTTCTCATATCAGCCTGGTATGCTTTGATATCAAGCTTTTCCTTTTGTGCTTTTTCCAGCAGCTTGTTTATCATCTCTATTTCCATATCGACCGCAGTTACACTGTAACCCATTTTAGCCAGTTCTACAGAGTATCCTCCTGAACCGCAGGCAACGTCGAGAACACTAATGCCACGGCCTTTTAAGGAATCCTCAATAAATGACAGCTGGCTTTCACCGACAGGAAATATGTAATCGTAATATCTTCCTATTTCCTCATAGAAGCCCATGTAAATCACCTTCATCAATTATACTAAAGTCAAAGCAACGCCTTGTACTTTTCAGAAAAATCGTTATCCAGAATCATCTCCCTGAGCTTTGACACATCAGCCTCTTTACGTATTAATTCTCCGATTGTATTGGAAGATGAAGTGTCCCCTAAGAGAATCATCCCTTTAATCCTATTATCTTTTATAACTACCTTTTTATACACACACGACCTTTCATCCTCAAAAACAAGCTCTTCATAATCAGGTTCATCAGGATTGATCATGCCCATTGAAATAAAGGGTATATCCCTGAGCCGTACCGCATTGCCAAGAGCCGCATTGGGTGAAAACTCCTGAGCTTGCCCGGCCATATTATATGCTGCACACTTACCCTGGGCAAGTGCATTCGACCAGATATAACTTGAAACACACCCTGCTGATTTTTTGCCTGCCGTTTCTGCAACATCGCCTGCTGCAAAGATGTCTCCGACAGTGGTTTCCATATGTTCGTCAACCAGTATACCCCTGCCTGTCTGTATTTCCGTTCCTGTTACAATTTCAAGGTTTGGCCTTGTTCCTATTGTTATCACCAGCATGTCAAATTCTATTCTCTCACTGCTGGAAAACTCTACATATTTCTTCTCGTCCGCAACAATCCTCTGAACATTTTTGCCCATCAGAAGCTCTATGCCTTCCTTTCTTATTTGCCCTGCAAGCACCTCTCCAGATTTGGCATCAAGCTGCATTGGCAAAAGTCTCATTTCTCTTTCAACCAAAGTCGCCTTCATGCCTAGCCTTTTAAGCGCAAAAGTGACTTCTATGCCCGTCAAGCCTGCTCCAACCACGACAGCCTTTTGGCCCTCTGCAGCCCTTTCACGAAGAACTTCTGCATCATGTATTGAGTTTAGTGTAAGGTAATCTATACTCCCAAGCCCTTCAATATTCGGCACCACCGGTCTTCCGCCAACCGCAACGAGTAATTTGTCGAAGTATTGAAGCTTTCCGCTTGCCAAAACTACACACTTGTTTTTTGTATCTATTTTTTCTACTTTTTCTTCAAACACAAGGTCGATCCTATTATCCCGGTAATAGTTCAAATCTCTGAGAATGAGACGTTCCTTACT
>JAAZCB010000931.1 GCA_012513545.1 Clostridiaceae bacterium | reverse complement strand
GATGAACTTCAAAAAGAATATGACGACCCTATCGCTTATTTCACTGAAGAGGCCAAGAGAATGGAATATGAGCGCCTCCAGGAAAATGCGGATTATATATTTTCAATCCCAAAGAGTAGCACAATCCCTTCAGATACCACTAACCGGAAGAATTTCGGCTATGTTGCACTAAGCAAAATTTATCATGAGTTAGGTATCCATACCTTCTTGACCAACCGCCAACGACACACAAACGAAGATTATGATGCCGATACTATCATGAAGCTACTTGTATTCTCAAGGATTCTTTCGCCTGCATCAAAGAAAAAGTCTTACGAAGAACGTTCCAAATTCTTTGAGAAGGGAGATTACTCCCTGGATGACATCTACCGCTGCTTAACATTCCTTAACAAGCATAAGGAAAGTCTCCAGCTCTGGTTAAACAAAAAGATCAAGGACCTATACGGCAGGGATACCTCTCTTGTTTATTACGATGTCACCAACTACTACTTTGAAACTGATAATTCAGATGATTTAAGAAAAAAGGGTGTCTCTAAGGAACACCGCCCAAACCCAATAGTACAGATGGGTCTGTTTATAGATAAAAATGGTCTTCCCATTACATATCAGCTTTTTCCTGGTAACACCAATGATTGCTTGACCTATCGCCCAAACCTATCACGTATTAAGAAGGATTATGGTCTGGGTAAAGTAGTTGTTGTCGCAGATAAGGGTATGACTACAGGTGACAACATATGGTACACGCTTTCCGCAGGTGATGGTTATGTTTTCAGCATGTCTGTCAGGGGCGCCGACCAGGAATTAAAAAACTTTGTCTTGAATGAAAGTGGTTATGAATGGCTTGGTTCCGAATACAAACGTAAAGAACGTCTTT
Organism: Clostridiaceae bacterium; assembly: GCA_012513545.1. The sequence continues at coordinate 10,121 of JAAZCB010000931.1, read as the reverse complement.
ATCCAAGAACTATTCAGGTTACAACCGCCAACGGCAGAAAGATCAAAAAAACTGTAGACGAAAAGCAAGTCGTCTTCTATAGTGAGAAATACGACAAACGTGCTAAAGCAGAACGTGCTGCTGCTGTAGCTAAAGCGCTTGATCTTATTGCCTGTCCAGGAAAATACACTCGATCCACTTCTTATGGTGCAGCTGGCTATATTAAAAATATTGATTTTGACAAAGAAACTGGCGAAATTCTAACTGTGGGCAAGGTGCTTGAACTTGATACTGATAAACTAAGGGAAGAAGAAGCATTGGATGGGTATTATGTCATAGTTACAAGTGAATACAAAGAAACTTCCGATCACATAATTGATATGTATCGCGGCCTGTGGAAAATCGAAGAATCCTTCCGTGTTACGAAAAGCGAACTGGAAGCAAGACCAGTCTATGTTTCAAGAGAGGATCACATTCAGGCCCATTTTCTCACATGCTTTGTTGCACTCTTAATTGTGAGAATACTCGAGATGAAAACCAATCACAAGTACAGTACTGCGAAACTGCTCGAAACCCTAGCAAAGTCTGAATGTTCGCATATACAGCAGAACTATTATCTGTTTGATCATTATGATGAGGTTTTGGACTCTATTGGCAAAAGTCTTAACATAGATTTCAGCAAACAGATATTATCTCTTGGTGATATTAAAAAAATTTTAGGAAGCACGAAAAAGTGAGCTGTTACACCACAACTTTATGACAAAAATGAAAGGCCTATAACTCGCTATTTTAGTAAGTTAGAGGCCTCTTTTTATCTTAATTTACTGCAAAACTTAGGTTTCTATACCTCAAGCACAAGCTTTATTATCAGTATAGTTATTATTATATATATTTATAGTAATTTCATAAAAACAATATAATTTAAAATTTCTAGATATTTTATATTTATCCGGATATTATTAACTTAATCATAAAGTTATTGTCCCCACTGGGGACAATTTGGGGACAATAGATATAAAAAGTAGTCAAAATTTATGCAAAAACACGAATAGTTAAAATCAAGAAATACAGCAATACCAATGATTACAAATAGTTATCAAGGGTTACCATAAGTATTTTTCCTGACTCGAAATCAGGAGAACGGGTAACCGTTCCGTGGGTTCGAATCCCACTCTCTCCGCCACAGTTTGTCCGAAAACCTTTGAAATTCAAGGGTTTTTTGCATTAATAGCCATTTGTCGAAGCTTTTATTTAAAAGGATAATGATACCCTGTTCTTTATATGCCTCTTCTAATAGTACAATATATTAAAAGCGCCGGAGACAATATTTCTCCGGCGCTTGTCAAAAATTCATAGTTGTTTTGACATAAGTGAACCAATTTACAAATTAATTATGTTTCTTAAGAACCTCAAAACAATCGATATTAATTGATTTTCCTTGTAGATTTTCCAGTTGGATAGTATTTTTGCCACTATTCAGCTCAATGTCTAAAAATTCTCCTCTTGGCGTGTTAAGGATATTGTACTTACAATTTACTGTATAAGCTTTACTTCCACTGCTGTTGGTTACAGTGAATTTTAAATTGTTATCTACAAAGGAAGAATAGTTCACCCTTAACAAGTGTGTACCTGATACGCCAGTGTACACATCAAATTCTATAATGTTGTTATTTCCAAGAAGTTCAACACATTGACCACCTGAACATTCAGCTATATTCTTTCTTGCATAACTTGAAGATGCATATAATTCAGCTTCATAGAGGGCTACATTGTTGCTATTCTTATTTAATTGATGCTCAATAACATTGAGCTGTTGTCTTGTAAAGAGAGAAAGTGTTGTACCCGGTGCATTGTTTTCATATTCATCCAATTTATTCATGAATAAATAGAATTTTTCATAGTTGTTATAAGGTATAGAAGTACTGTTTGCAAAGTATTGGAATGCTTTTGTATATGAGCTCCAGGATATACCTGATCTAGAAGCCAGCTGTCCTAGTATAAAGTCTCCGGCATAAGTGTTATTATCAAACTGATATAAGTCTTTATCCGTAAAATATTCCTTTAAGCCAGGTGTTCCAGCCGCATCCATGTATGTTCCATTCATAAATATTTTACTTTTCGAATTTGTCAGGGCTGCATAGGCTTTAAAGCTTGCCCAGAACTCACCATCAAAATTCCATTCATTCCTGTCAAAGGTATGTCCGATTTCATGTGGGAGTGCCCAGCTTAATGAATTATACGTATTGAATCTGGTAAGATCATTTACAACATCACTATCACTAAACCAGATAAAAACTTTTGCGGATGCTTCACCACCCCAGGGTTGATCAATCCTTGACAAAATCTTTATTTTCTCATTTTCAAAATGCTTTGTAAAATCAAGCCCTGTTAACTTTATATTTTCATCAATTAATTTATCATACTGGCTGATATAATTATCAATATTGTTTGAGGTTATTCCGCTATCAATCAGGTCAGTTCTTTCATATCCAAACATTACCTTTTTGCCTTCCATTTTTACCATGTTGTCATCAGGATATAACTTAAAATTATCAAACCAGCAGGTTCCTTTCCCATAGCTGTTATTTAATCTGAATTTTACCTTTCCGTTGTAAGGAGCCTGAAAATTAATTATTGCGGTTTTCCAGCCATTGTTTGTTTCAACTAAACCTTTGCTAATCATTCCCCAGAATTGTTCTTCTGATGTCCTTTGGTTTGAGCCTTTAAACAATACACTTATGTTCGCGCCCTGAAAGGTATACCAGTTACTGCTATCTGATATTGAAGCACGAACAGAAACTTCTGCTCTATAAAATTTGTAAGGCTCCAATTCTATTTCATCAGATTCATAATAATTGTTACTATAAATTGAGGATGATGTTATTTTTAATGCCTTCGAACCATTTACGCCGCCTGTTGTGTCCCAGGAACAATTAGAAGAAGATGCTTTCCAATTATTTGGTAAATTTGATGTACCTGCTTCAAAGTCAGTATTTGCGACAAGGTTTTTGGTAATTGTAATAAAATCTATATCCGGTGCCGATTCTGTTGGATTTGAAAGCACCAGGTTACAAGTACCTTTTACCAAAAAAACTTCCTTACTGACACCACCAATAATGTTTGGATTTACATTACCGGGACACTTGATAGTATAGGATTCTGTACCTAATGTTTGAGAAAATCTAACATTTTTATCTTTGGCAGTGCGGTAATATATCGACAGGGTATACGTTGCAGTCTCGGGAATTTCTGCCTTTATTGTCAGTGAATTACCCAATCCGAGATTACCAACATATTTTCCATTAGAGCAATATGAATTTGACATTATCATATCACTTTTATTGGTATAACCGTTTTCTGCCTCATATTTGATTTTGACTTTTGATTTAGATGGAGTTGGAGTTGGTGAACTTGTGGGTACGGTAACAGGTTCAGTTCCCGAGCTAAGAACTCCATTAATGTAGGTAGTGACTTTACTTGATGCAACATAATTCGTTGCTGAGGAATTAAAGGAATAGTCATTGCTTTGATTATAGTTTTTGTAATTCGCATTGGTTATCCTGCCCTTGACTTCAATATATTTGCCAGGAGACAGACTGCCTGCAGAACTTGTGAAGTAGATTTCAAGGTAGTTGTTTGCGTTGGATGTTTGGCTGGTCATGCTAACTATCTGACCTTTGGTACTTGAAGTAATGGTTGTAGAATTTCCTGCATAATCACAGGTATAGGTCTGTCCTGTAATTCCATCAGAAGTATAGTAGTATCTGACTTTTACATTTGAAAGATTTACAGTTGTGGAACCTTGGTTGTAAATTTTAAAATTAGGGCTTATTGTATTACTTGATGCTTGAGTATTTCCATTATACATTTGGATTGTTATGCTTTCGCCGGCTGCAAATGAAGCAGGTGTCAAGAAAACTGAACATATCAACTGCATTATAATTGATATTGCAAGGATTGCTGAAGTTCTATTAAGTTTTTTCATTTTAACTCCCCCTTTTTATTGTTGTCAATTTTATTATAGAGTCTACCTAAAAAAAGTGAGTGCAAAAAAAATGAAAGAATTGTGAAAATATAGTGAAAAATAAAGCAGCATTAAGGCATTTCCGCTCAAAATAAAGGATCTTGTTATCATGAAGCATATAGTTATGGTGGTAAGGTTTGAAATAATATTATATATGTTCTGATGGTATATGAAAGATAAGGCAGGAATTGTCAGAAATACGATATCAGGGAGGCTATTCCAACCTCCCTGACAGTAAAACAATTTCTTATAAAATTACTTGTTTACGATATCTTTTAAGCCTTTACCTGCTTTGAATACCGGTGCTTTTTTAGCAGGTATCTTAATTTTTTTTCTGGTCTGAGGGTTTACGCCCTGCCTTGCAGCCCTTTTTCTGACTTCAAAAGTTCCAAAGCCTACAAGAGTAACTTTGTCACCTTTTTTTAAGGTTTCTTTAACTGCTGCAATTATTGCATCCAATGCAGCTTCACTGTTCTTCTTGTTTAAACCTGACTTGCTGGAAATGCTGTTTACCAATTCTCCTTTGTTCATGTTAGATAACCTTCTTTCTTATTTATTTTTCATAAGCTTTATCGGCTTAATGCTAATGATATTATATACTAATTAGCTAAAATTTTCATCTTTATTAAATTTTTTTGTCACTTCATGATACAAAATGTCATTTCTTCATGAAAAAGGTTACTCTTCCTGACTTAATAAGTTAGAATATTGAATCAATAGATTTGGTCTGTTATACTATTTTGTAGGTATAATCAGATGAATAAAAGGAGACTTACTATGAAAAAATTTGGTTTAGGAATTGTTACATTATTGATTTTTTGCTTGGTGTTTGTAGCTAACGTTTTGGCAGATACGGTTATTGAAAGTCCAAAGGTGAAAATTATAATTGACGGTCAGATTGGCAAGTATGAAGATGTTCCAATTATCGTAAACGGGAGGACGATGCTTCCTTTAAGGGAGGTACTTGTAAACCTTGGGGTCGAGAATGATGATCAGCATATTATTTGGGACGGGGTCAAAAAAAGTGTAACTGTAAAAAAGGACTCCAAAACAATATACCTCGAAGCAGGCAGTAAAACTGCAAGTGTAGATGGAAAAGACATAACACTTGACGTAGAACCTATGGTTTACGTAAAAAACAACAGAACGTACATACCTGCAAGATTTGTAGCAGAAAGCCTTGGTAAAAAGGTCATTTGGGACGGATCAACAACTTCTGTACTTATAAGGGATGATGACAAATTCAATGATATTAAGAGTATTCTTGATAAGTCACAGGCTTCTATGGAAAAACTGGAAAAATACAAGTGTGATATGAAAGCAGAAATCAATTCAGATGGCCCGGAACAGAAAGTTAAAGTGTCAAATGACACAGCAGTACAACTCGATTTAGAAAACAAGTCCATGTACATGAAGATGAATATTGATATGGGCGAAATAGAAGGTTTTAAATTGGATGTGGGGACTGAAGTTTATCAGAAGGATAATGTAACCTACACTAAGAACATTTTACTTGGTGATTCGTGGATAAAGTTGCCTATTAGTGAGGAAGAGTCATTAAATAGTATTAGGGATAATAGCAATGCCGATATAATTGAGGTTAACGATGTTTTGTGTGCAGGCTTGGTTGCAACTGAAGCAGGCAACGAAATAATATTAAAAGGTGACGTTTATATTGATGAATTGTTTCAAAAGGGGTTAAGCAGTTCAGACAGTGCTGCAGCCGGTGAAAATTCTCAGGTAAAATATGAACTTGAGAAGTTTAGCATGCAGATTTCTCTTGATAAAGATACCTATAGGGTTAATTCCATGAAGCTTTTGTTTGAAGCTTCAGTCGAGGATGCAAACGGAAAGCCGATCAGTATAAACATGATTATGGAAGTAAAATACAGCGGTTATGACGGGAATTTTGAGATTGAGGTTCCTGAAGAAGTTATCAAGAACGCGATAGATCCTTCTTCGCTGTTCTCAGACCAATTATTTCAGTAATAATTATTATGTTGGGACTTTAAAAAGCTCTATCCATCTTGTTTGGATAGGGCTTTCTTTAGGGTCATTTCCCGAAGCTTTTTATTATAAGAGCTATATAGAATAGATGAAAATTAAGAGCCAGATATGAATAGGATATAGTTTTAGTTGAGATTAATATAAAAAAGTAATATCCTATAATCGGAATATAACGAATAGCGAAATATTATGAGGAGGCTGCAAAAACGTAAAGCCAATATCAAATTGAATAAAAGAAGGAGAACTTATGAAATACAGGTTAATGGCAGTTGACGTTGACGGAACACTTTTAGACAGCAGAAACAATCTATCGGATGAGACTGTTAAAGCTATTCGGCTTGGTGTTGAAAAGGGCTTGATTTTTACAATCTGCACCGGAAGATCGATCAACGGCGTTCAAAAACTGAACAACATGATAGGTCTTGATATGCCATTTGTTACGTATAATGGAGCAATGGTTATTATGGGAAAATCAATGGAAATTCTATATGAAAGAAGGCTTTCCTCAAAAGATGCCCGGGTCATATATGATCTTGGAGAGAAATACGGTACAACTATGGTTGTGTGGGCCGACAACAAACTCTATGTGAATAAACTAAACAATATGACTGCAAAATATGGTAGCTTGAACAACACAAGCCCTGTCAGCATTGAAAACCTGGATGATGTTGTCAAAAATGGTGTGTCAAAAATCCTGTGGTATGATGAGGCAACCCGTATAGAAAAATTTGAAAGAGAAGTTGGAAAATATGTTGGCAGTAGCGTTAACTACCATACTTCTAAGCCCATATTCTTAGAGTTTGTAGACAGGGAAGCATCAAAGGCTATTGCAATTGAGAGGCTTTGTGAGCATTTGGGAATAAAACGGAGCGAAACAATAGCCGTCGGGGATGCTTCAAATGACATTTCAATGATTGAATATGCAGGACTCGGAGTAGCGATGGCAAATGCCAGTGATATTGTAAAGGAACGGGCTGATTATGTAACACACTCGAATGATGACTATGGTGTTGCGCACGTGATATACAAGTTTGTGCTGGGATTATAAGGTATTAAAGGTCATATTGGCAGGGGAGTGTATTTTACTTTGTATAAATATAAAACGCACAAAAGAATTTCCATTAGTCTTTGTGCGTTCAATATATTTTATGTTATTTTTATTAATGCAATATCACCTTATTTCCTACTGAAGCATTGATAACAATACACCGGCCGCTATTGCAGACCCTATAACACCTGCAACATTTGGTCCCATCGCATGCATCAGAAGGAAATTTGACGGGTTTTCTTCCTGGCCTACCTTTTGAGAAACCCTGGCTGCCATAGGCACGGCTGATACACCCGCGGAGCCTATCAGAGGATTAACCTTTCCGCCCGTTGCCCAATACATTAATTTGCCAAATAGTACTCCTGAGGCTGTACCCACAGAAAACGCAATAAGACCGAGAATTATGATTCCCAATGCCTTAAACCCGTAGCCTGGAGAACCAAGCTTTTCAGCACTTGCTGTAGCACCAACTGTCAGACCGAGGAATATTGTTATAATATTGATAAGCTCGTTCTGAGCTGTTTTATTAATCCTTTCAACTACTCCGCTTTCACGCATAAGATTACCCAGCATAAGCATACCGACCAAAGGAGTGGCATCCGGAATAAGTAGTGATACCAACAATGTAACGGCAATCGGGAAAATAATTTTCTCAATCCTTGAAACCGGTCTTAGTTGTTCCATAACAACCATACGTTCTTTTTTTGTTGTTAAAAGCTTCATAATTGGCGGCTGTATAATTGGTACAAGAGCCATATAGGAATAGGCTGCAATAGCAATCGGTCCCAATAAATGCGGAGCAAGTTTTGTAGTTACAAAAATAGCTGTTGGTCCATCAGCACCTCCTATTATTCCTATTGCTCCGGCTTCCTGATCTGTAAATGGAATCAGATTGGCGGCGTCAAGAAGTTTAGCGCCTATAAAGGTTGTAAATATTCCAAACTGGGCAGCAGCACCAAGAAGCAAGCTCTTAGGATTGGCCAGCAAAGGTCCGAAGTCGGTCATTGCACCTATACCAAGAAATATTAACGGCGGATAAATTCCAAGTTTTACTCCGAGATAAAGAAAATCCAGAAGACCGCCTCTGTTAACAAGTTCCTGAATATTAATGTGTTCTCCGGAAAAAAGATCCGGATGCATCAGGTTGCCGAGAGGTAAATTGGCAAGAAGCATACCAAAGGCTATTGGCAGTAGCAAAAGCGGTTCGTATTTTTTTGCTATTGCAAGATAAATTAATACACAGGATATAATAAGCAAAATCATATGCAGCAAGGTTAGATTCGCATATCCTGAATTCATGAGCAAGTCCAAAATTGTTTCAAAAAATTTTCCCATATATCTCCCCACCTAATTTAAGTTTTAAAGTATTAGAGCTTTTCTGACAAATACTCAACTCTGCTGACAGAATTCCACACATGTGATGATTGGGGAATTCGCCTAAATGAGTTTACTCTTATTTTGCAGCCAGGTCTGTTTCCCATACTTGCAAGTACTGCTGCAGTTAATACAGCTACAAGTGTGTCATCTGAACAATCATTATTTGAATCAGACTCCAGTGCACAGGAAGTTTCTGCTAGTGTTACATTTTCACTACTTTTTTCAGAGTCATTCCTAGACTTTGTTCTATTTCCAAAAGATATTACCTGTGACAAGATGGAAATAGCAAATGCCAGCACTATTAAAGATATAAAAACTACAAATATTCCAACCAGAGTTAAGAGAATTGGATTTACTTCTGGCATATTAACACCCCCGCTTCTACAATATTTAATTTATTTAGATATTAGTAGTTTAGCAGTCTTTTCAGCAAATGTAAAACAGTAAATTAAATATTAAATACAACTTATTGCTAAAAGACGCATTATTTCATAAAATTTGCTATGATAAGTACAACAACGATTGCCCAAATAAAAAGCTTCGGGACATCGAGTCCCTCGCTTTTTGCCGGATTTCTCTTCGAGAAATGGCCCTAATAAAAAGCTTCGGGACATCGAGTCCCTCCGTTTTAACCTCTTTCACTTCGTTCGAAAGAGGTTAAATAAAAGGGTGGAATTCATAAAGAACTTCCCACCCTTGAAGCCTGGTCTCTTGAAAGCAAATCCTGATGGATTCGCCCAACCGAATAAAAAATATAAAGTTATAAAAATATACTATCAAATGAACAAATATTTTTCAATATTGTTTTCAAAAAACTCTCTTTGTGAATTTATTCAGGCTTCCTTAAAGCCCCAAGGCATTCTGGGGATTCAAATTTTCACTGCCCGCGGAGTCCCTTTTCATTCTTATCATGTCTACAAAAGCTTCAAGTCTTGTTATGTAGCCTGACTCCCCCGTCATTTCATCAACAATTAGTGTCATAATAGGAATCCCGTATTTTTGCTGAATTTCATTGAAGGTACTTTGAGCTACTATTTCAGGCATGCAAGTAAAAGGGTATATATGAATAACACCGTCAAAGTTCTTTTTTGCGCTTAAAATTGAATGCCCGACAGTGTATATGCCATGTCCGCCGATATCATTTGTTTTGATGAATTCTTTACCTGCTTCAAGAGCCATGTTTTTAAATTTAAATGGCAGCATCTTCTTTATAAGGTGTTCAAGAATCCAGTGACTGATGCTTAGATTCGTATATACCTCAACTCCAATGTTTCCAAGCTTTTTCTCAATATCAAAGTTTGTCAGGGGATGTGCCCCTACGAATATTTCTCCTACGATTGAAACCCTTAACGGCTTGAATTTCCTGTCGACGGCTATGTTCAGTAAAGCCTTCCGGGCCTTCTTTATCAAGCAGTTTATGTCTTTATAGCCATATGCTTTCCGGACCTTACGGTGAAAGCCGGACATAACCCTATCGGTTTCTCCTTTTTTTATTTCCCTGCATCTTGTATATCTTGCAAGGGCAGTCAATTTATCGACACTGAACACAGTTTTTGCTGCAAATAAAATACCTTTAAGGATGTTTCGGGTTTTTTTTCCTTCTGACAGGGGTTTTATCCTGTTCAGGATATCCTTTATGCTCATGTTGTTTAATTCAAGGCATACAAACTGCATATTGTAGTCAAT
>JAAZCB010000930.1 GCA_012513545.1 Clostridiaceae bacterium | reverse complement strand
ATTTATATTATTTGTTATGTCTACTGTTATTGTTTCTTCCTTTGGCATTTCAAAAGTAAAAAATCTTGAGGGCAATCCACAATGAGGGCATTTCTCAGCCTTATCCGATATTCTGTTATTACACTCGGGACAATTTATCAGTGCCATGTTCCACCTCAACAGCTATTTTGCATCTGAGAGATGCTTAAATATTAGTATTTAGTTTATTAATCGGTAAAAAGAGGTTATTTAATAATATTGCTTTCAAAGGCAATAAGAAGATGATTGCTTAATAAGTAGCTTTCATAATGTCTAGACCTTCAAAATATATTTTCCCAATAACAAAATACTTTTAAAGTTTTATTATGTTGTAAACAAGGGATGAAAGCTATTCTACACCTTCATACCTTATAAAACAAGCATCTTAGAAAGTTAATTACAGAGAAACTTTAACACTGTTGCCAAAAAAATATTTTTTCCTATACTTATTAAATTCAAAGGCACTTTCTTTAGAAACATTAATTTTTCGCTGGGCATGAGCTTAACCCATTTCAGTTTAAGAGTCAGATTTATAAACACCCGGCAACTATAATTTGATCAATAGATTGTATTCAGGTGGGGGTTTCCTGTGCTTACTTAGCTTTATACTCTGCTACTCGCCTATAAAACGTGTTACGCTTCATTCCCAACAACTCCATAGCTCGTACTGCTGTGATATTACCTGACTTCCAATCCTTATATACTTTATCAAACTTATCGTTTTCGATTCTTTTCCGGCCTTTATATTTGCCTTCCTTCTTTGCAATAGCTATACCTTCAGATTGTCTCTGAAGAATATACTCTCTCTCAAGCTCAGCTACTGCACCAAATACAGTTAGCATAAATTTGCCAGTTGGTGTACTTGTATCAATATTTTCTTTTTTGCTTATAAACTCAACTTGTTTCCTCTTTAATGTTTCAATCAATTCCAGAAGGTCTTTTGTATTTCTAGCAAATCTGTTGATACTTTCAACTATTACGGTATCACCTTTTCTAACATATTCAAGCATCCTTTTTAGTTCAGGTCTATCAGTATTCTTGCCACTGGCATTGTCTATGTATAACTCGTCAACTCCCAAATCATTCATTAACACTTCCTGCCTCGTTGTATTCTGTTCAGTAGTTGAAACCCTAATGTATCCAATCTTCAATTAAAGCACTCCTTAACTTGTAGTGATTCAATCATATCATTATGTTTCAATAGGATCAATATTTTTTTTGAAACATTTCATAATTTTCATACCAATTCTATTGAAACATTGAAACAATATTATGAACAATATTGACGAATTTAATAAAAGAATTATAAGCTTTATTGTGATAACCTATTTTAAACAGAGGATCATTATGGATGATTTATATTTTTATAAATCACATTGCCACACTTTCAAAGGGTGGTCTGATTTTAGCCCTATAAGGGCATATTACTGGCAACGTCTTAAGACGTGGTTTCACCAGCATTTATTACTAAAGTTGCCTTCAATAATATCAGCTTCTTCTTATTCGAGGAAATCTATCAATTTATATTGTGCAATATTGTCTCAATCTGGTAAAATTTAATAGTGCATTAATATATAAAAAATTATGAAATAAATGCATATGGAAATTTTAAAAGCACTAGATACTATTCTTTTAATCTATAAATTCGAAGCTACTGAAACAGAGATTAGTAAAGATAGGATTATGTATTGTATGAGCTTAAGTTGCCTTGTAAAAGGAAGGTAAAAACTGCATAACACCTTTGCCTGAAAAGGATATGCTAGACAAAATATCCAGGGCTATTATAAAGGAATAGATAAGTAAGTGGATATAGATTAAATAAAAAATGTAGTTTAAAATGGCAGGGATAAAGAGCATTGCGAATTGTGGTAAAATAATAAAGGTTATACAAGTGGAGAGAGTTATTAAAGGGGTGCAGTTTATGCTGGATATTGAAATTTTTGAGTTGATTAATAACTTAAAAGCTACAAAAACTGAGACAAATAAGGTTGAGGTAAAAGCCGCTAAAGATGGGTGTCCGAAAAGACTGTACGATACAATTTCGGCATTTTCTAATAAGTCTGGCGGAGTTATTCTGTTTGGAATTGATGAAAATGATGGATATAATGTTTGCGGTGTATATGATGCCGGAGATTTGCAAAAGAAAGTTGTTGAACAATGCAATCAGATGAATCCTGCTGTTAGAGGTATTTTCAGTTCTCTTGTTCATAATGGGAAAATAGTAATTGCATTTGAAGTACCGGAAGCAGCTTATGAAGATAAACCTGTATATTATTCCGGTGCTGGGATGATGAAAGGTTCTTATATCCGTGTAGGTGATGCGGATTTAAAAATGACAGACAGGGAAATATACAGTTTAATGGCATTTAAGAATAATATACATGATGAACTCCGTATTGTAAATCGTGCTGAAATGATTGATCTGGATATGGATAAGATTGAAGAATTTTTAAAGATTCAGATTTCCAAAAGGCCAAACTTCGCAAAATTGGGCAAAGAAAGGATGCTTGAGGAATTAGGTGTTATTGCGAAGTTTGAAAATGGTAATTATAAGCCGACTGTATCCGGAATTCTATGTTTTGGAATTTATCCACAAAGTTTTTTCCCGCAATGGTGTGTAACATGTGTGGCAGTACCTGGATATGAGATTGGCGAAATAGTCGGAGTAGAAGAGCGATTCATCGACAACAAAAAAATCGAAGGCACAATACCGGAAATGATAGAAGGAAGTATTTCATTTTTACTTAAAAATATGTCGGTAAGAACT
>JAAZCB010001420.1 GCA_012513545.1 Clostridiaceae bacterium | reverse complement strand
GTACGCCGCTTTCTTAATTTTAAAACGCTACTCAGTCAAACCACTATCAGCAGCAGGACTAATCATCATTGCTGCTATCAGCATAATTGGCATTATGTCGATCTATGTCTCAGGATTACTCGTCACCAGCCTTATTATCGTCATCGCTTTCGCCAATAGTCAGCGCATACTGTTAGGTTTCGGTATCTTTGCTTTAGTCAGCTATGTGTTTTGGTATTACTATCAACTCGACACCTCACTGCTTATCAAATCTCTCTCTATGTTAATTATCGGTATTGGTTTATTACTGATGCGCTGGTTGCTGATTAAACTCTACTTTATAAATGATGAAGCGCCAACGATATTGGCTGATAAGGAGCACTTGCTATGAAACAGCCATCGCCTCCTAAAAACGTTCTATTGCTGATGCTACAAAAACGCGCGGTCAGCATCATTATTGCGCTGCTTGGACTTATTATCATTTTAGTAGTCATGACCATCAATGTTGCCAAATACGAAAGCCATTTAGCTACTGGCGATACCGTCTTATTAGCACTAGCGCCCGTTGATCCACGCGGCTTTATGCAGGGCGACTATATGACGCTCAGCTATGCGCTGGAGAATGAGGTATTTGCCGCCTTAAATATAGACCCCGGTAGCTATCCTACTAATGAACAAGGTTATGTTATCGTCGCTGTAGATAATAATAATGTCGGACAATTCAGCCGCTTAGTCGATGCCATGCCTGACCATTTAAACGCTAATGAGAGGGCAATTTATTATCGCCTCCGTAATGGCGCACTCAAACTGGCGACCAATGCTTTTTTCTTTCAAGAAGGTCACAGCGAAGCTTTTGAAGCGGCAGAATATGGCTTATTTCGGCTCAATGATAAAGGCGAGCCGCTATTAACGGGTATGGTCGATGAAAATTTTATAGTGATTAATCCTGAGGTTAAAACCAAGCAAATGCCAAAGGTAGAGTAATAAAAGCCAGCAATAACATGAGGTAACTAAAGTTGCCTTGTTAGTCATCAGCGAGCCTTGCTAAGGTAGCGGTTAGTTATTTTTATAATAAAGGAGACTCCTATGCAAGCTTACCTACTCCACAAAGCAGGCGGTATCGACAATCTTATTTTAAGTGAGATTGATAAACCTACGCTAAAATCTAACGAGGTATTGATTGAAGTCAAAGCCATTAGCATCAACCCTGTCGATGTCAAGATACGCGAGCTGCCGGATTTGTTAGACCAAGTCTACGGTACGGACAGACCGCTCATTTTAGGTTGGGATATCGCTGGCGTTGTCACTGAGGTTGGTCAAAATGTGACGGACTTTGAGACAGGGGATAAAGTATTTGGTCTAGTCAACTTCCCCGGTCACGGCAACGCTTATGCCGAATATGTTGCCGCGCCAGCGGAGCATTTAGTTAAGATACCTAAGGATACCTCGTTTGCAGAAGCGGCGGCGGCCACGCTTGCCGCCTTAACCGCGCTACAAGTGTTAGAGCCGCGTATCAAAGCAGGCGATAAAGTACTGATACACGCAGGTTCTGGTGGCGTTGGTCATTTTGCTGTGCAAATT
>JAAZCB010000929.1 GCA_012513545.1 Clostridiaceae bacterium | reverse complement strand
GTAAATCATTAACCAATAGGTTGTGTGATCCTTTTTGGATCGCATCCTTAACGGCACTGCCTGCGAGTTTAGGGATATCAACGTTTTCTAACTGGTTCCGTAACCATTTATCGATCCATTCGATATTATGTGAATTGTTAGCCTGAGTACGGAGAGTCGGAAGATAACTCATCAATCCCTTTTTGATGACCTTGGAAATTACTTCGATGCTTTCTTCGGATTTTATATTTTCATCCAAGCCATCAAGAAGCGTTTCCCAAATCTGATAATGGTCACCTCGATTTATTGCCTTGGTCATCCAGTTCCCCAAGGGTTGAGCAAACTCAAATTTTTCTAGTTGTTTTTTGAGGGAATCATCTAGAAATTGTGCTAAGTCTTCTCGATCCAACTGATTGGCTATGGGTATCAGTAACTCGTTGGTTTGGATAAATTCTACTATCTTAGAAATGGTTTCGCTTCGCTGGATATGGCTGAGAAGATGACCAAATACATTGGTTTGCTCAACATGGTCCCAAATCTTATTCGGCGAAAGTAATTCATCTTGAACCATGCCTACAATATTTTCTTCAAGCTTGGAACGATTACGAATTAAAAGATTTGAATGTTTTTTGAATGGCCAGAAATTCATATAAAAAGGTGCGGGATGCAGTAGAACACGAACTGCATACCAATCTGCAAGGGAACCCACTAAACCTGCAAGAAATGCACTATCAATAATTTTCCATACAGGATGGGAAAGGATTGGGATACTCAACAATATAAACATTGTCAGGCTGCCAGCAGCCATGACGATTAAAGATATATTTCCATACATTCTACTTCGCATGAATATTTACCTCTTATCAAGATCGTTGAGCAAGATTGCAAGTCTACCTTACATGCATGTTTCCTCTATTTGTTAATTCGTTGACATATTTTTTACTGCTATAGCAAGTATTATTTTACGGCAAGAAACATTTTGAGTTCTCTCTGTTCATATCAGGGAATTCATAATTCAAATTGAGCTAATGATATTCGTTTTGTAAACTCTGAACTCAAGCTATTGACTGAGGAGTTAAAACTAATAAGGCTACCTTGGGGAGCTTTTGCTAGATCAGCTAACTGAGAGAGGACCGCATATGCTTCAAATGTATTTTTATGTTTATTTTGATCCAGTTTCGACATGCACAATTTTATATTTTCATTTACTAGTTCCATTTCCTTGAAGACTCCAACTCTGGTATATTCTCTGTTCATTATTCTTAACATTTGTGAAAAGTTCGGGTAAGTATCAATAACTATGTGTGAGCGTATAGCATTAGACCAATGTTTACTATAGCTTGATAGATGCATAAGTAGGGCATTTTTATATAATTCCATTTTGTATATTATATCCTTTGCTTCATTTTTTTGATTAAATTTAAGGGATACGATTTGGTACTCCCCATACAAGATCTGCCCTTCGTACATTAAAATTACAGCACTAGAGCACTCTAAATCATTTGCCCCTGTATATTCTTTTTTGAAGCTTTCAGCGTATATTTGCGTACTCGGATCCTTGGCAAGTTTGTT
>JAAZCB010000928.1 GCA_012513545.1 Clostridiaceae bacterium | reverse complement strand
TATCCATTACAAGGTGTCTTTTTTATTTTTATTGCTTTACTGTGATGTTTTACAGGTATTATGGTGATCAGGAAAAAGTCGACAATGTCGATTAAAATATTCTAAATGTCGACATAATAAGATATAATAATAGATAAAGAAGGTGAAGTAATGAATTATACGAAAACATTAAGAGAGTTTTGTATGCAGAATCGGGGACGAATATTTGATGTTCAATATGAGCAAAATCATCGCTTTTCTTTGATTCCATATAAAACACTACTAAAAATACTAAATAGATTAGAAGATGAACAAATCGTTTCAAGTATTACAAAAGGAGTATATATTATCAACTCCAATGAAGATATAGACATTGATATAGCGATCAAAGAATGCTATATAGATCATTTTAGCGGTATGATGATTGGTAAAGCAATGTATAACTATTATGACATTGGAGATCAAGATGATGATACTATTCAGATCTTTACGAATAAGATAATTTCTAACAACAAATCAATTGATAAATATCACCTCATTAAATTTGATACATTTTTTTATGATGAAGTAGTAAGTCTAATTACTGCCTTGGAGTTAATAGAAAAAGTAAGTTCTATAAAAGATATCGATTATATTCGCTATCATGAAGAAAAAGAATCTGGGATAAAATTATATTCTGATGAGATTTTCAAAGAGATTATTACTCACCATCCTTATAAATACTCAACAATAGCTACTCTAGATGAATTATTAAATAGGTTTTCAATCAAGAACAATCTCATAAGCATCTATAAAGAGAATTATAAAAATGCACTTCAGAAATAATGAAACTGATTTTTGGAAATGGTGTAGACATTTTTTAAGACGAGCGAAGTCTGTCATCAAAGCATATGATAATATAGAAAATACTGATTATCGCATCAATAACATAAAGCAATACAAAGATGCAAAAGAAATCATTGAACAATATGAAGTATTAAAATGTTCGCTTTCTGACGAACAAAATCTATTATTGGAAAAAGCATTGAACAATAATGAGAGTTTTAAATACAACATTAAGACATTTAATCATATTGATCAAATCATGAGAAATTGGAGTCGAATCTGTTTTCCAAAACACAAGTTAAAACTTAAATCAATTGATAAAGTAGAAATTGGTAAGTTAATAAAAGAGCAAAGACTGTATCATAATATGTCATTGAAGTTTGTCGCTGAACTTCTACATGTTAGTGAGGCTACTCTGAAAAGTTATGAGATGGGAACAAGACTAGTTAGGCTTGATGTAATCTATCAATTATCTCAAATATATAATATGACCATTGACGACCTTATAAAAGGTAATACGTAAATTTGCCGATAGATAATATCCTATTTTGATACAATTTTAGTAGAATTTAAAAGTCCGTTACACGATTACATTTCGAAATACACGATTTGAAATGATTTTACACGATTAAATTGTGACGTTTTATTTATAGGAAATATTACTGATTTATACATTGACAGATTAGGTATGTATTGATATAATATACCTAAATAGATTAGGTAAGGAGATTGGATATGCACAATAAGATTAGAGAGTATGTATTTTTCAAATTAAGAAACGATCATTCGAACGATCATTTGGAAAAAAAAGAAGAGATTATTTCAAACATCATTGAAAGATATGATGAGCTGTTTCAAAGGAGTAACGACGAGGAATACGCATATGTTGAAGCCATCAAAACGATTGGAGAGTTTATAGATGAAGGAGACTTAGACGAGGGTGCATATAAACCAGAATTCGCTGAGATGTTA
>JAAZCB010000927.1 GCA_012513545.1 Clostridiaceae bacterium | reverse complement strand
TTTTCACGGCAATTTACAATATTTAAATCATAGCATTAATTGTAGAATTATTATGTTAAGGTTTATGTTGATTTTGATCTTAAAGTAAAATAAAATATATTTATTAAAGTAAACAAATATTTCTGTTTTTAAATTTTCTACACACTATAATATGGAAGAAAAACTTCCAGGATAGGTATGTTATATATGATTAAGTACATAGAGAACTATCTCACTAATGTCAAGGATATAATAGATACTCTGGACAAATCGGCTTTAAGTTTAGTATTGGGTGCCTTCAAAAAGGCACAGCTAGAGAATCGACGTATTTTTGTACTCGGAAACGGTGGCAGTGCAGCACATTCGAATCATTTTGCCTGTGATCTCGGAAAAAATGTAACCGGTGATGAATCAGGAAGATTCAAGGTCATTTCAGTTTGTGAAAATGTTGCTACCATAACCGCTTATGCAAATGATATGGATTATGAAAGAATTTTTTCCGAACAGTTAAAAAATTATTGTGTAGAAGAAGGCGATATTATTCTTGCAGTATCTGCAAGCGGTAATTCTCCAAATGTAATCAAGGCCGTAGAATATGCGAAATCGAGGAAGGCTGTGATAATTGCCCTTGTCGGTTTTAATGGAGGTATGCTTAAAAACCTGGCGGATATTTATCTGCTCGTTAACTCTTATGAATATGAGAAGGTTGAGGATTTACATTTACTTATAATGCACATAATTGTATCATATTTTAAAGATCAAATGTCAGTTTCCTGAAAATGTAATTTACTTTTTGTCTTATCGAGTTACCATAATACAGTAAGATAACATGGAAAAATTAAAGGATTGTTATTTATTATTTTGTTTGATAAAGTTTATATATCTATAATTGTTATTTAGAATCATGTCTGTTTTTCTTTTCATGGGTTATTTGTTTTATGCAATGAATAAAATAAAGCTAAAGGAGGTCTTTAAGCGAATGAATAAAACTTTTAAAAAATCCTTATTGTTGATTATGTTGGCTGTTTTGATTTCTATTTCTCTTTTGGCATGTGGATCCAAGGCTTATACGGAAGATAACCAACAGGAAGTGCCTAAGGTCAATCCAACTGTGGAAGTCGGAAATGAAGAGGGCAGCGAAACTCCGGTGCCTGAAAACACTCCTGCTGTAACAAATGAAAGTAAATATCCTCCGTTGGAGGGAATCAATGAAGAAAAAGTAAAGGCGAAGGGACTTTATCTCACGGCTACATCAGCCGGGGCGAGGCTGGACCATTATATCGAGCTGGCTAACACAACTGAAATAAACAGCTATGTTATCGATGTAAAAAATGATTATGGAAACGTCTGTTTTGATTCCGAGGTGCCTTTAGCCAAGGAAATTGGGGCTATAGACAAAAGGTTTGATATTGACAAGGTTATAAAGCAATTGCATGACAATAACATTTATGCGATAGCAAGAATAGTATGTTTCAAGGATCCGATCCTTGCCAATAAGAAACCTGAAATGGCTATAAAAAACTTACAGGGAGGATTGTATGTTCATAATAAGATGAACTGGGTTAATCCTTACAGCGAGGAAGCATGGCAGTACAACATAGACCTTGCAAGAGAAGTTCTTAAAAAAGGTTTTGACGAAGTTCAGTTCGATTATATCAGGTTCCCTGATGGGAAGAAGAGTGAAATGGTTTTTGAAGGAAAAGACGACAGGCAATACTATGAAGTAATAAACAGCTTTTTGAGTTACGCAAGAGAGCAGTTGCCAAATGCTATTTTATCAGGAGACGTATTTGCCATAATATTAGAGAGCCCGGGTGATACTGAAGGAATAGGGCAGTATTTTGAATATGTAGGGAAGGACCTGGATTATTTGTATCCTATGGCATACCCGTCACACTATGCAAATGGGCAGATTATAAATGGGGTAAAGTTCCCGAAGCCTGATCTTGACCCATATGGAATTATTAAAAATACACTTTTGAAAGCAAAGGCCAGATATGAAAAGGTTGAAGGTCATAAGCCCATAATAAGGACCTTCCTTCAGGATTTTACAGCCACATGGATTGGAAAGGGAAACTGGCAGTACTACGAGGATGAGCAGGTAAGGCAGCAGATACAGGCAGTTTATGATGCTGGTTTCGAAGAGTGGTTTTTGTGGGACCCGATGAACAATTACCGTGAAGGTGCGTTTAAAAAAGAGTAAAGTATGGGGTCTAAAAAAAGCTCCGGGTGTGCTAAACCCGGAGCTTTTATTATCTTTATCTTTATCTATGTAATACTCTTATCATTCTTACACCCTGTATTGCTTTTATCGAATCAATAACGGAATCTGGTACCGAGCCTTCAATATCAAGAATGGTGTATCCGATTTTATCCTTGTGGCGGCTTAACATATCTCCAATGTTTATTTTATTTTGAGCGAGCGTAGTAGTAATTTGTCCAAACATATTCGGGACATTATCATGCGCTGCAATTATCCTGGTTTCTCCTGAACGTGATAATTCACAATCGGGAAAATTAACGGAGTTTTTAATATGTCCTTTTGAAAGGAATTCTTTAAGCTCGCTTGCAGCCATAACTGCACAGTTCTCTTCGGACTCCGGCGTTGATGCACCAAGATGGGGAATAGTAATTACCTTATCGTTTCCTAGCAGATCATCGCAGGGGAAATCTGTTACATAGCATGCTACAGTATCATTATCCATAGCCTCAAGCAGGTCTGAATTCACGACAAGACCACCTCTTGCAAAATTAAGGATTCTGGTGCCTTTTTTCATGATACTGAATTTTTCTTTGTTTAACATACCCTTTGTCTTATCGTTGTAGGGAACGTGAATTGTAATGTAATCGGAGGTTGCAAGCAAATGTTCAATGTTTGCAGCCCTGATAACATGGCTTGAAAGCTCCCAGGCTGCGTTTATCGAGATAAACGGATCATAACCTATTACTTCCATTCCCAGTGCAAGAGCATCATTGGCGACCATAACGCCTATTGCGCCAAGACCAATTACGCCAAGTCTTTTTCCGAAAATTTCAGGACCTTCAAACTGTGATTTTCCCTTCTCAACAAGCGAGGATACTTCATCACCTTTGCCTTTTAATGATTGTGCCCACTCGATTCCCTTATGGATTTTTCTTGATGACAGAAGCAGGGAAGCAATCGTGAGCTCTTTTACGGCATTGGCATTAGCACCGGGTGTGTTAAAAACAACTATTCCTTTTTCAGTACATTTTTCAATAGGTATATTATTTACACCTGCTCCAGCTCTGGCTATAGCTTTTAACTTTGAGGGAAGCTCCATATCAAGCATATTGAAACTTCTTACAAGTATGGCATCCGGATTTTGTATTTCGCTGGCTATTTCATAGTCCTCCCTTGGTAAAAGATCCAGACCTTTTGACGAAATTTTGTTTAATACTTTTATTGTAAACAAATTAATTCCTCCTTTTTATTTTTTATTTCAAAATTTTTCATAAAACCAACCAGTTTGTTTATGAAGGCTTCGTTCAGTTCATCATTTATAATCGAGCATTTCATAGGTGGCATTTGCCAAAACCTTTTCAGGAAGCATCGTTGGTCCGGCTGAAAAGCTATAAATTATACCCATATAAATTCTCCTTTGTATTATTTTTATTTTACTCTTTTGTTAATGTAAGAGTATCCTTCTATTTATTAGAACTATATGTCAAGCTGTTGATGCCAAGATAGTTTATTTTTTAACAAACTTTATATAAAAAAACAACTCTTCTTTGAGTTATGGTTAATTATAGTACATTTTGCATGCACTGTGCAATAAATAATGTTCTAAGTAAATATGTATTTTAGAATATTATACTACCATTTGTATTATAACTTCAAGTAGAGTTTTATTTTTATATTAATCCGGGAAGTAGACTTTTTTTGTAAAAATATATAAAAATCAAGTCCGGTTTTACCACAATTTCTACAAAATTGTACAAAAATACAATGAAGTGTTGTGTTTGTATTATTGCTTATGATATAATTCGTTAAAAATAATCTATAAATATCTATATTATCCATTTTTTCTAATTTTATTTACAAAGGGGAGATCAATTAATGAGAGAGAACAAAGCTTTTTTTTCCGTACTTATTGCAGTAATATTTTTAACAGTCAATATTATGACAGCATCCGCAGCAGCATTCGTAAAACCATACAAGGGAAACGACAGACAGCACTTGGAAATGACATATAAGAAGAAGGAAATTATAGTAAAATACAAACACAACAAAAGCAGCAGTAACGAGGAGATTAAGAAAAACCTGAAGAAGAGCCTTAAAAACAGGAATTTAAAACACAATAAAAAATTATCCGGCTCTGATTACGAGGTTATGGAATTTTACGAAGACGAGGATATGGACAGTATAGTGGAAAGTCTTGAAAAGGACCCTGATATAGAGCTTGTACAGCCCGACTATGAACTGGAGCTTTTGGACGAAACGGATTTTGGCAGTGTCCAGACTGCAGTATATAGAAGCGGGGAGATTATCGGTCTTGGAATAAATGTGCTTAAGGCATGGGAATTAACAAAAGGTTCGAAGGAAGTAATAGTAGGAATTCTGGACAATGATGTGGACATATTTCATAAGGATCTTTCAAAAAATGTGTTTACCAATCCTGGAGAAATACCTGAAAACGGTCTGGATGACGATAATAACGGGTACATAGACGATGTAAACGGAATGGATTTTGCAAATGATGACAATACGGTGTTTGACTCTCAGGAAGAAGAACACGGTACAGCTGTTGCAGGTGTTGTTGCGGCTGCGGGAAGCGTAGAAGGTATCTCTGGAATTGCCCCGGATGTAAGGATTCTTCCTATGAAATTCATGAACGGGAAAACAGGTAAGACCTCTGATGCGATAGAAGCCATCAACTATGCCCGTAAGCTTGGAGTGCGCGTTATAGTCTGCAGCTGGGGTTCTGTTGAGTACAGTCCTCTTTTAAAGGAGGCAATGGAGGAAAGCGGCATTGTTTTTGCCTGTGCTGCCGGAAATGACGGAACAAGCCAATATATTTATCCTGCGGCCTTCGGTCTGCCGAATATTATTTCTGTTGCTGCATCCGATAGAAACGGCAGCCTTGCAGATTTTTCAAACTATGGAGACAGGGTTGATTTGGCGGCGCCGGGTGTTGATATCTACACAACTGTTTCTGGAGGAAAGTACGGGTATAAGAGCGGTACATCTCTTGCCGCGCCTCATGCGGCAGCTGCTGCAGCCCTGCTGTTGAGTACAGACGGGCAGCTAAGTGCAAAGGATGTGGCAGCAACAATTAAAGGAAATGTCCGGGTTGTACCTGAGCTTCAGGGAAAGGTTGTTTCCGGAGGCGTACTTGATTTATACAGCTCTTTAATTAATACAATAAAATACAATGAAGACCTGTATAAGGATATAAACCCTGAGGAATTCATGGCTTCACAGGAATTAGAGGAGAATGCTCAAAAGGCAATAATCAGTCTTTTAAACTCCGGACATAGCTTTGCAGATGTGTTGAAGGCATATTATGCCTGTGAGAACATGGACGCGAATATGTTTGACGCAGTAATGAAGGAAGATAATAATACAGAGGAACTTCTTAATATGGAAACCTCCTTTGATAATACGGAGCTTGCTAAAATTGTGCAATTGGCCGACAAACATTATCTCAGTGCATTGTTTTTATTAAAGTATGCTGAAAGGAACGAGCTAACAGCAGATAAACTTGAAGACCTGTTGGATCAGGCTGAAATAGTAAGGCCATTGGATGCTGCTGACAATTTCAATGATCTCGAATACACAGAAGCCTTATTGAAAAACGGGGTGTCAGCGCCTTTAAACCTAAGCAGTGTTAGTGAAGAAAATATAGACCCTGCTACAGGAAATCTTGAAGTAAAGCAAACTGACCTGTACTTGAAGGGGATAAACGGAATGGACTTTGCCCTTACAAGGTTCTATAGCCTCAACGAGGCCAATCTCGGAAAACCATATATGGGAAGAAGCTATGGAACAAGGTATGAAAATGGAGTACCTGTATATACAGGAATGCTTCCAAGAATGAAAGTAGAAGAGGTTACAGACAAGGACGAACATTACAATCTGGGTACTGGATGGTCCTTTGACCTGCCATATGTTAAAGTAAAGGATTCCGGGTATGGAACTTTGTACCTTGGGAGTGCCGGGGCATGGTCTTTGGAAGGTACCAGAATCCTCGATACAAATTACGATAAGATTATCGGGTATCAATTCAGCGATATGGAACTTGAGGAAAATTACCAATACCAGTTTGGAGATACGGATATAAAATATATTTTAAGCTTCAAAGATGGAAGAGTAATGAACTTTGACAGTATAGGAAGGATTTTATCTATAGCTGACAGGTTTGGGAATAGAATAAGTTTCAAGCACACAAGGAAATTCAATTCCAACTATGTATTAAGCAGTATAAATGACAGCGTGGGCAGGAAAATATCCTTCTCATACGCCGAGGATAACAGCCAGGTAACAGTAACCTTAACTGACCCGAACAGCCCTGAAAACAATAAAACAGTATACTACAACAAGTCCCGGGTACCTGATACCGGAAATGAGTTCATTCTTGA
This sequence comes from Clostridiaceae bacterium, assembly GCA_012513545.1. Next base: position 1,595 of record JAAZCB010000927.1, on the reverse strand, counting down.
CAACGTAGTTGTTACAGGAAATGATAAGACTAAGAACAGGGAGTTCAAATACAAGTACAGCTATCTGTCTTCATATTTTGATTACAAAGACGGAGACAGGGTTGATGGCGCAGGCACGCTATATGCCTGCCTTACAGATGTTCATCACAAAACCGGCGGTAGTACAAAATATGAGTATACTAAAAGAACAAAAAAGATGGGTAAGTATGGCGAAATGGGATATTACAAGGTCTCAAAAAGAGTAGATACAGATGAAAAAGGAAGAGAGTACAACCTTAAGAACTTCGAGTATGCATATGACGGCTCAGGTGAATATGACGGTTATCCCAAATACTACGAGTATTATCCCGGTACTAAGACAAAGGTTACTGACTCAAACGGAAATACTGAAATATACACATTCGGTAAATACCTTCTTTGTGAAGAGATTTTAAGCCAGGGGCAAAACCATAAGAACCAGGTTATAAACCAGTATGAGAACAAGCAATTGAAAAAGAAAATTACCAGAGTATATAACACTCAAACAAACTCATATATTGAGAGTATAGAAAACTATCAGTTTGCCAGAAATAGAGATCTCTTGGGCTATTGGAGCACCAGGTCAGACAGGGATGCCAATGGAATGCCCTTAAATGATGAAGCCAAAACTTTATTCACCTATAACTATTACTCAGATTTGAAAAGCAAAATATATAAAAGGGACTCAAGTTCAACAATTATTGAAGAATATGCTCCAGACGAATCAAATGGAGGAAAAAGTATAGAGTATGCCAGGGTATATGAAATGCTGCATAAGTCCCCGTCACTATTTAATTACGATACTGATATGGAGCCTCTGGCCGCAGGGGAATATTCGTCATTTGCGATAATGGGTGACGGAACTGTAAGGTCATGGGGTGATAATGGCAACGGGGAGCTTGGACGTCAATATTCCATTAATAACACCATAGAAGGATTAAAATATGTAAAACAGATTTCTGCAGGAGGCAGCCATGCTTTAGCACTCATGTACGATGGTTCTGTAAAAGTATGGGGAAGCAATGAATACTTTCAGATAGGCTTAAGCGGCAGTTATGATTATGAGAGCCCTAAAATTCTCAAAGGGCTGAACAACGTAAAGCAAGTTGCTGCAGGAGGCGCATTTTCGTTAGCGCTTATGAAGGATGGGAGTGTTAAAGCCTGGGGAAGGAATGACAAAGGCCAGCTAGGACTTGGAGATACTAAAGACAGGAAGGTCCCCACAACAATACAAGGACTCACAGGAGTAAGAGAACTGGTTGCCGGAGGCAGTTTTTCCATTGCACTTATGAATGACGGTACTGTAAAAACCTGGGGACGTAATTTATATGGGGAGCTTGGCTTGGGAGATAAGACCTCAAGGCTTCAACCTACAGTGGTGCCCGGGCTAAGTAATGTGAAAAAGATAGCAGTAGGAGGCTATAATGCGATTGCCTTACTTAATGACGGAACAGTAAAACATTGGGGCTTTAAACCCAATTCACTAGTTCCGGCAACAGTACAAGGTGTGAGTAATGTAAAACAGGTTCAGGCAGGAAGTGACTTTTTACTTGCACTTTTAAATGACGGCACTGTGA
>JAAZCB010000926.1 GCA_012513545.1 Clostridiaceae bacterium | reverse complement strand
GATTCAATGCCTTGCACCTCTGAGGTTCTGCCTGATACAACTCTTCCGAAAACATAGTCATTGCAGTTGTTAAATTTCATAAGCACAAAAGCCCAGACAGATTCCAAAACGCTGTTGATGGTTACCCTGTTCCTAGCAGCAAAAGCTGTCAGCCCTGCTGTTAAATCCTCACCAAGATCAAAAATGATTTCTTCCTTAAGGTACATACCGGACTTGTTGGAAATTTTACCGGGTATGTCCGGATTATTGTCATATCCATCGAGATAGTTTACCCAAAAATCCAGCATCTCCTTTTTGTCGCGGGACTCAAGCCATTTAATATACGACGAGTAGGGATATGTATTATCCAGCTTGATCGCCTGTTTGTTAAGGAGTGCCTTGTATACGTCGAACAACTCGCGGAAGATGATTTCAGAACACCATCCGTCCATCAGTATATGGTGGTGGTTAAAAATGAGCTTATATTCTTCGGGGCCTGTTTTTATGAGTGAAACTCTTAATAATATGTCTTTAGACAGATCAAAGCCTTTTTTAATATCCTTTTCAATAAAGCCTTCAAGGTAAACATTTCTGTCATTTTCAGACAAAGCTGAAAGGTCTTCATAATATACCGTTAAACTCCTATTTTTCAAAACTACCTGAAGAGGTCTTTTAACTTTTTCATAAATGAAAACAGTCCTTAATATATCATACCTTTCCATAAGCATATTAAAGCTTTTCTCAAGAAGTTCCTTGTCGACAACCCCTTTCAGATCTACTTTATACTGCTCGATGTATGCATCGGTATCCCGTTCCAATATGTAATGAAAAAGCATTCCCTCCTGCATTGGCGATAAGTAATATATATCTTTTACATCTTCTTTTTTAAATCCACTCATAAATAGAAACCCCCAATAATAAGTAATTATAAATAACAATGTAATCAATTAATCTTAGGCTGACCTGAACTGCATTTTATGTAGCTTATTGTATAAACCTTCACTGCCTATAAGCTTGTCATGATTTCCATATTCTACAACAGCACCTTTGTCTATAACAAATATCCTGTCACTGTTTTTTACGGTTGAAAGCCTGTGAGCCACTATAATTACCGTCCTTCCCTCCATCAGCCTGTCCAGCGCTTCTTCAACAAGCTGCTCCGATTCAGTATCGAGTGCAGAGGTTGCTTCATCAAGAAGAAGTAAGGGAGCCTTCTTAAGAAAAGCTCTTGCTATAGCTATTCTCTGCTTCTGACCGCCGGAGAGTTTGCTTCCTCTTTCACCAATTTTTGTCTCATAGCCTTCAGGCTGTTCAAGGATAAAATCATGCGCATTGGCAGCTTTGGCAGCTTCTATTATTTCCTCCATGGTTGCATCGGACTTTCCGAAGCCTATGTTCTCTTCTATTGTACCGTCAAAAAGATAGACCTCCTGAGGCACATATGAAATCATGCTCCTGAGCTCATCAAGCTTGTAATTCTCCATGGCCTTTCCGTTTAAAATTATACTACCGCTTTCAATAGGATAAAATCCCATAATAAGCTTAATAACCGTACTCTTTCCGCCGCCGCTCGGGCCTACCAGTGCAGCCTTCTCTCCAGTCCTTACGGAAAAACACAGCTTATCAAGAGCCTTCTTGCTACCATCGTATCCGAAGGATACATCCTTGAAGCTTACCATAACACCGTGCTCATCCTGTTCTGTATTCTTACCTTCCATCACCTGAACCTCCTGTGGTACATCAAGAATTTCAAATATCCTGTCCGCACCTGCCAAGGAAGTCTGGAACTTCCCTATTGACTCCCCTATATCCCCTATAACACCGCTCAGGGTTATCTGAAGTATTGTAAATTGAAGCAAAACTCCCGCATCCATTCTTTTCTGGTAAACAAAAATTGCTCCAACCCCAATTGCTCCAACGAGATTAATCATACCAATAAGAGTGTTTGAGCTTTCCTGAAAGGCAGAATACTTTATTTTCCTGAGTGCAGTATTGCGTATTCCCTCATTTTCCCTGTCAAATTTATTTGAAATCAAATTATAAATATTAAACATTTTTATTATGTAAAATCCCGACAAAAAGTCTGTAAATCTTTCAGTCAATAGCCCCAACCCGCTTTGATACTGTTTACTGGCTGTTTTTAGCCTTGATGCAAAAAATTTGTTTACCAAAATGGATACTACCAGCAGAAATGATAGGGACAGCGTCAATTGCCAGCTTACAAGCAGCATGTATACAAAGGTTGACGCTGTCAGTACTATTGTAAAGACTATTTGCTGAAAATGGTTAAGCAGTCCCGTTTCAACAGCATATATGTCATTAGTGTACCTTGAAACAATGTCTCCGCTGTGGTTTTCCTCAAAATACCTTACAGGCATTCTCGTTATATGTTCAAGAATTCTGATTCTAAGCTCGGCAAAGGCTTTTCTAACCTTTGAAGCGAAAATATACCTTAACAAAGGTGTTATGATACAAACAGCACCAATTACAAAAAACAGAGTATATCCTGCCTCGTAAATGTAATTTACATCCTTCCTGGTTTCCGCCTCGCCCATTAGCTTGTACACTCTCGATATTCCCAAAACCATAGCCGATTGGGCAATGCAATACAGCACCAATCCGGTAAAATAAACCCATAGCTTCTTTCCGAGAAAGCTGAACGGCCTTATATATTTATTAAAACCTGATTTCTCAATCATAAGAATAATTCTCCCCCTTATTTTATATGGTTTATGGTTTTGATAGAACAAATACCTGTAATAAACCATAAATTATATATTGCAGTTT
>JAAZCB010000925.1 GCA_012513545.1 Clostridiaceae bacterium | reverse complement strand
TGCCCCCTTTGGCCGCTCGGGAACCCCTCCATAATTAAATACACAATTCATATATTAATTTTTTTGGTGCCCAGAGCCGGAATCGAACCAGCCACACGAGGATTTTCAGTCCACTGCTCTACCTACTGAGCTATCTGGGCATTGTTGCCTCTACCTGACATCAACAATCAAATTGGTGGGCCTTCAGGGACTCGAACCCCGGACCAACCGGTTATGAGCCGGTTGCTCTAACCAACTGAGCTAAAGGCCCCTTTTTTTGCGCGACAAGGAATAGTATAATAGATATTTGTAAATTAGTCAAGAGATTATTTTGGAATTTTTATTATTAATAATTCATATTTATTTTGTTATAATTTATAAAGTATGGTATAAAACCATTTATCAGAATTAATATAAAATCTAAATTGACGACGGGGTGAATACATGGATTATACAAACTTAAAGGAACTTAGTGCTTTTTCGGGTGTTTCAGGACACGAGAAGAACCTTTCAGAGTATGTCGGAAAATTATTCAATCAATACTGCAAGGATGTGGAAATCGATAAATTTTTTAATGTGATTGCCTTCAAAGAGGGTAATGGGGAATCCAGGAAGAGAATTATGGTTACGGCTCACATGGATGAGATCGGCCTGATGGTTAAAAGTATAGAAGATAAAGGGTTTGTGAGGTTTACAAATATAGGTGGCATAGATACAAAAATCTTACCTGCCCAGGAGGTTGTGATTCACGGAAAGATTGATGTCTACGGAATTATAGGTGCAAAACCTCCTCATCTGTTAAAAAAGGAAGAGACCAGTAAGGCTGCAAAAATGGAGGACATGTGTATTGATACCGGGCTTTCTTCTGATGAACTCAGGAATATTATATCAGTAGGTGATGTTATAACGTTTAAGGTAGAGCCTTTACCATTAAAGAACAATAAGTTCAGTTCAAAGTGCCTTGACAACCGTGCAGGAGTAGCAGCTTTACTTGATATTATGGAAAATCTGACTATGCTTAACTATAAATCGGATATTTATTTTGCTGCAACCGTGCAGGAAGAGGTAGGTCTGAGAGGGGCGCACATCGCTGCATATAATGTTTATCCTGATATGGCAATTGTTATAGATGTTTGTCATGGAGACATTCCGGAGACTTCGAAGGATGAGATTTTTCCACTAGGAAAAGGTCCTGCAATTGCAGTTGGTCCAAACCTTCACCGAGGTCTTACTAACAGGATTATAAAACTTGCCAGGGATGAGAACATACCTTATCAGATTGATGTCGAGCCTGGAAATACAGGCACTGAGGCTTGGGCAATTCAGGTGTCAAGAGCCGGAATTCCGACTTTACTGGTTTCTATTCCATTGAGATATATGCATACGACAATAGAAACACTATGCATGGACGATATAAAATATACGGGGAGATTGATTTCAAGGTTTATTTCAATTATAGAAGACGGAATGGAGGAAATACAGTGTTGTTAAAAGACTTGACTGAGTTAAACGGTGTGTCCGGCAATGAGGACGAGGTTAGAGATTATATAAAAAGGGAAGCTGTAAAATATGCAGATGATATTAAAATTGATTCGATGGGTAATGTCATATGCTTGAAAAAAGGAACATCATCATGTCATAAGGTCATGTTGTCAGCACATATGGATGAGGTGGGCTTTATGGTCACAGGCTATACCGATGGAGGTGCTTTGAAATTCAGTACTGTTGGAGGTATTGATGAGAGAATTCTTTTAGGAAAGCGTGTATTGGTCGGTGAAAAAAGGATACCCGGTGTTATCGGTTCTAAGCCTGTTCATCTTCAGGACATGTCGGAGAGGTCTTCAATTATTAAAATAAAGAAAATGTATATCGATATAGGCGCGGATAAAAAAGATGAGGCGGAAAAGATTGCTCCTTTGGGTGACTATATTGCATTTGACAGTAAATATTCCACTTTAGGTGACAGCCTGATAAAGGCAAAAGCTCTTGATGACAGGGTGGTGTGTTCCATATTGCTTGAAGCCCTAAAGGAAAAATATGAATTCGATTTGTATGTTTGTTTTACTGTCCAGGAAGAGGTGGGCTTAAGGGGAGCTGAAACAGCTGCCTTCAGTGTTAACCCGGATCTTGCGATTGTAGTTGAGGGAACTACATGTTCTGATGTGCCTGACGCCAAGGAATATGAGTATTCAACTGTTTTGGGTGATGGTGCCGCTTTGACAATAATGGACAGGACCTCCTATGCAAATAAAAAACTGGTGGATTACATTAAAAATATTGCAAAAAATAATGGTATTGCTGTACAGTATAAAAGGACTACTTCCGGAGGCAATGATGCGGGAAAGATCCAGCTTGTACAGGGGGGAGTAATGGTTGCCTCTGTTTCTGTACCGTGCAGATACATTCATTCGCCTGTTTCTGTTATGAGCAGGAAGGATTATGACAGCTGTCTTGAGCTGGTTAAGGCGGTTTTAAAGGATTTAAACAACAAAAGGGATATAATGGAGACACTAAATAATAATTGTTAAATGGAGGAACTATATATGTTTGATTTGATAAAGAAGTTTTCAGATAGCTTTGGAGTTTCAGGAAATGAAGAAGAGATCAGGGATATAATTATTGCAGAGATCAGGGAAAAGGTTGATAAAATAAGTGTCGATACATTGGGAAACCTGATTGCAGTAAAAAACGGCAAGGGTAATGGCAAGGGAAAAAAAATAATGCTTGCAGCCCATATGGATGAAATTGGAGTTATGGCTACATATATTGATGAGAAAGGTTTTATCAGGTTTTCAAATATAGGTGGGGTATCACAATACAACTCTGTAGGGCAAAAGGTTAGATTCAAAAACGGCACAATTGGTGCGGTGTTTTATGAAGATAAGCTTGATGATATGAAAAACCTCAAGCTTTCATCAATGTATATTGATATCGGAGCCAGGGACAGACAGGAAGCTGAAAAAGTTATAAGAACCGGTGATGTTGCCTGTTTTGTAGGAGATGCAGTAAAGCAGGGGGATAAAATTATTTCGAAAGCATTGGATGACAGGTGCGGTTGTGCAGTTCTTGTAAAGGCTTTGAAGGAAATGACTGATGTACGGAATGAATTGTACTTTGTTTTTACAGTGCAGGAGGAACTTGGGCTAAGGGGAGCCAAAACAGCAGCGTACCAAATAAATCCTGACATTGCTATAGCTGTGGATGTAACTCTTACTGGAGATACACCTGAATCTATGCCTATGGAGGTTAAGTGTGGAATGGGACCTGCAATCAAGATAAAAGACAGGTCAATTATATGCCACCCTGATGTAAAACGGCTATTGGAGGACTCTGCTAAAAAAGCGAATATACCTTACCAGTATGAAGTTCTTGAAGTTGGCGGAAGTGACCCGGGGGCTATTCATATAACAGCCGGAGGCATACCTTCAGGTGCTATTTCTATTCCTGCAAGGTATGTACACAGTCCGGTGGAAACTGCGAGCTTATCGGATATTGAGAATGCGGTTAAGCTGCTGGTGGAATCTGTTAGTTGAGACCAACTGGTTATATCTACCTAAATGTGGGCTAATTAAGAATTTTGCTTGAAATATCAAAATTCAAGGGTGAGTATACAGTGATAAAGATGTAATTTTAATTTCTTTTCTCCTTACTTTATGATAAAATTAACGAGTCTGTGTTTGTTAATTATATAAATAGGGGAGATGAATATGAAATTAAAAAAAATAATCCAGACCAATTTGTTTGTGTTAATTCTTTTTTCTATAAGTTTTTCCTTAATGGGTGAAGTTTTTGCCCTCGATGAGCAAATTATTGTTACTGTAAGAGTTAACGACAAATGCATAAAAATGGATCCGAAACCTTACATAAAAGACAACAGGACACTTGTGTCAATCCGTTTTG
>JAAZCB010000924.1 GCA_012513545.1 Clostridiaceae bacterium | reverse complement strand
CTTATTGGTCTTCCAATCGGTATATTATTCTCATAATCCCGGTCTATTAAAAAGCAGACAGAAAACGTGGTATTTTCGGTTGGTCCATATCCATTAACAATAGTCAGGTTCAGACAATTATGGCGTACATCATTAATGTAACGTGCCGACAAAACATCTCCACCAACAATCAAGCATCTCAAAGGATTAAACATTTTAGGATTAACATGGCTAAGTTTATTAAAAAGCGGAGAAGTTAACCATAAAACGGTTATTTTGTACTTTGACAGGCACTCCCCCAGCTTTTCAGCATCAATAATCACGTCCTGTTTAACCAGATACAATGCTGCCCCGTTTAAAAGCGCTCCCCATATCTCAAATGTAGTTGCATCAAAGCCAGGTGCACCCGTCTGCAATATCCTGTCCAAAGGGTTTATCTCAATGTAATTCGTATTTCTAACCAGGCGAATTACATTTCTGTGCATTATTTCCACACCTTTTGGCTGTCCGGTCGACCCAGAGGTATACATTACATATGCAAGGTCATCGGGTGCCAATAAAATTGCCGGATTGCTGCTGTCAATACTATTATCATTCTCCACCCCGAATACCAAAATATCTCCCTCGAAGCTTATACTGTTCTCCGAATTTTTCTCAATAATCAACAGCTTCGTTTTACTGTCCTCTAACATATACTCCACCCGTCGGGCAGGGTAGTCCTGATCAATCGGGAAATATGCTCCTCCGGCCTTTAAAGTCCCTAATATACCAACCACCATTTCTATAGAGCGCTCGGCCAATAATCCGATAATATCACCTTTTTTAACACCATGATCAATTAAAATACGTGCCAATCTGTTTGCCCTCTGGTTTAGCTCCATATATGTGAGCTGCTCTTCACCTGATATTAAGGCAATACTCTCAGGTGCACTTTTAACCTGTTCCTCAAAAAGCTCAACTATGTTCTTCTCTCTTGGATATTCTGTAAAGGTATCATTGAAGACCTCTAATATGGTTTTGCGATCAGCATCATTAATAAAATCAAAATCAAGTATCATTTTTTACACCCCTTTGGAAATAACTTTCAATACATCTACAAAATGCCCAAGCATTCGTTTTATTGTCTCTCTCTTATACAATTGCGTCCTGTATTCCATTTCCAGATAAAGATCATCTCCATTTTCCGACGCAAATAGGGCAATATCGAATTTTGCTATCCTATTGTCCATTTCATAAGGTTTAAATTTCAATCCATCTATTTCTATATCTTTGATCTCTATATTCTGAAGTGTAAACATGGTATCAAACAGTGGATTCCTTCCTAAATCCCATCTGATTCCAAGCATCTTTACCAGTTCATCAAACTGATAGTCCTGATTTTCGATAGCCTCTAGAGTAGTAGTCTTTACATCGTTCAAAAATTCTTTGAAGGTTTTTCCTGCTGTTATATGGTTACGCAGTGCTAATGTGTTAACAAACATACCGACCACCTTTTCGAGGTCTGCATGGGAGCGTCCTGCCATTGCTGCCCCCACAACTATATCGCTCTTCCTTGTGTATTTTGACAGTAAAACATTATACGCAGCCAAAAGAGCCATAAATAAAGTTGTCCCAGTTTCTGCTGTCAGTTTTCGCAGACCTTGCATTATTTCCCTACCCACACTGCATCCGACACGGTCACCATCATTGCTCAGCACCAAAGGACGAGGATAATCGGTAATTAACCCCAGTTCGGGAATATCTCCTGTGAAAACCTTCTTCCAATATGCTTTCTGTTTTATATACTTTTCGCTATTGATATATCTCTCCTGCTGCCAAACGGCATAATCCTTGTACTGAATAGCAAGAGGCTCCAATGTCGCACCCTTGTATAACCCCGCAATATCATTGAATATTATGTCTATCGATGTTCCATCTGAAATAATATGGTGCATGTCAACCAGAAGAAGATGACGTTCCCTCCCAAGACAAACCAAAGCAGCACGTATCAGTGGCGCCTTGCCCAAGTCAAAGGGTCGGATAAATTTTACCACTATATCATTAATCTTATCTTCATCAGCATTGTCAATAAATTCAAGGTTAAATGCCACACTTTGTTCTACCTTTTGTACCGGGACATCTTCTACAATTATGAACATGGTGCGCAGTGCTTCATGACGCTCTACTACCTTTTGCATAACTGCTTCAAAGCGTTCACGGTCAAGGTTGCCCTCAAGGTACATAACCATAGGCATATTGTAACTTGTGCTCTCCCTGTCCAATTCATATAATGAGAAGAGTCTTTTTTGTGCTGCAGACAATGGATAGTATTCACGCAGCTCTGTTTTATTTATTGATTCAAATTCACTTCCGGAGGATCTTTGAATATAGCCTGCAAGTTCCCTGACTGTGGAGTTTTTGAAAACTTCCTTCATTGGCACTTCAACACTCAGTTCCTTATGGAGTCTTGCAACCATAATGTTGGCAGTTAATGAATGTCCCCCCAGATCGAAGAAGTCATCATTTACACTAATATTCTCTACCCCAAGCAGCTCCTGCCAGATTTCTGCAAGTTTTATCTCAAGCTGGGTAGAAGGAGCTTCATACAAGGCTCCTGTGTCTATTTCACTCCCCACCTGGGGTAATGCCTTCCTGTCTATCTTTCCGCTCTGGTTCAGCG
>JAAZCB010000923.1 GCA_012513545.1 Clostridiaceae bacterium | reverse complement strand
ACATTTCAACCTCAATACTTTTTTTATGTGACCGACGTCTTCTCCAGTAATTCTAATTGTATTATTAACAATGTCGGAGCAGCTTATAAAGAACCTGGACATATTAGAACAATCGCCACCCATTCTCCAAGTTCTTGTATTTCTTCAACCACAAAGCCCTTTTCTTCATACTTCTTTATTACTTCCTGCTTTCTTTCTTTAATAATACCCGATGTTATAAATATTCCACCTTTTTTCATATATAAACCGACACTTCCGGAAATATCTACAATTACATCTGCAATAATATTGGCAATGACAAGGTCTGCCTTTTCAACCTTAAGGTCCTCGAGAACTCCTGTTTTAACCCTGACCAAATTATCAACATTATTGATTTTTATGTTTTCTTCTGCGACTTTAACAGCTACAGCATCTACATCTACCGCATCAACAACTGAGGCTCCCAGCTTTGCTGCTATTATTGACAGGATTCCCGTACCGCAGCCTATGTCAATAACTCTGTCTCCCGTTTTTATATAATTTTCAAGCAACGCAGAGCACATTCGTGTAGTTTCATGAGTTCCGGTGCCAAAAGCCATGCCTGGATCAATTTCAATAATTACTTCTCTGTTATTAATATCGTATTTTTCCCATGTTGGCTTTATAACCAATCTCTCAGTAATATTAAAAGGTTTATAGTATTTCTTCCAGGAAGTACTCCAGTCCTCGTCATCAACTTCCGAGTATCCCTGATATCCTTTTCCAATATCAAGAAATCCGCTTATAAAGTCAAGCTTTTCCTTGATAAGGGTAGATAATTCTTCAACATTATTATCTCCGGAAAAATATGCTTTAATTACAACATCTTCACCCAGACTTTGCAAAAATTCATCATCAGCATAATCCAATGTATTTGGCTTTAGAATCTCATTCCTGATATCATTAGGATCTTCAATTGAAGTACCTCCGGCTCCGAGTGAAGTTAACATCTCTGTTACGGCATCACTGGCTTCAAGAGTTGTAACTATTCTAATTTCATGCCATTTCATTTAAAATATTTCCTCTCTACATTCCTAATACATCTTTCATTTTGTCAAAAAAGCTCTTCCTTTGTTCATATACTTCATCACCACTGATTTCAGCAAACTCTCTAAGTAAGGATTTTTGTTTATCGTTAAGGCGTCGTGGAACCTCTACATTAACTTTTACCAATTGATCTCCTCTGCCACTTCCTCTTAAAAAGGGTATGCCTTTACCTTTCAGTCTGATTATCGTTCCTGTTTGAGTCCCTTCAGATATATTATGCTTTACCGGTCCGTCAAGCGTAGGAACCTCCATCTCAGTGCCAAGGGCTGCTTGAACAAATGTTATCGGCATCTCGCACAATACGTTGTTACCCTGCCGCTGGAAAATAGCATGAGGTTTAACCCTTATTGTTAAGAACAAATCCCCTGCTGGTCCTCCCTTAGTTCCCGGCTCTCCTTCCCCTCTTAAGGACATAGTCTGACCATCATCAATTCCTGCCGGGACACTAACCTTAATTTTAACCGGTTTTCTTACCCGCCCCTTGCCATTGCATAATTCACAAGGGTTAGTAATAACTTTGCCTTCACCATGGCAGACATCACAGGTTTTTATATTTACAAACTGACCAAACGGAGTTCTCTGTTTGTACTGTATCTGACCTGTTCCATTACAGGTCTGACAGGTTAAAGGTTGATTGCCGGGTTTTGAACCTGAGCCTTCACACTTTGTACATACTTCCATCCTGTTTATTGATATTTCCTTTTCAATTCCAAAAGCCGCTTCTTCAAAACCTATTTCCATTGCGAACTTTAGATCGGCACCCTTTTGAGGTCCCCTTTTGGTCCTGGTACTTCTGCCTCCAAAACCCGACCCTCCGAAGAAAGTCTCAAATATATCACCAAAACCTCCAAGGTCAAAATCATTAAAGCCACCGCCAAAACCCCCATAACCGGCATCCATACCGGCATGGCCAAACTGGTCGTACTGAGCCCTTTTCTGGGAGTCACTAAGAACTTCATACGCCTCGTTAATTTCTTTAAATTTCGCTTCAGCATTCTTATCACCTGGATTGATATCAGGGTGATACTGCTTGGCTAGTTTTCTGTAGGCCTTCTTTATATCAGCATCGGATGCACTCTTTTGAACTTCAAGGACTTCATAATAATCCCTTTTATTAGCCATCCAATCAACACTCCTTCAATTCTACGAATATTCAATCAAAATAATCCCGTATCAATATACCACACTAAAGTATAAATATGCAACACTTGGATTACAATAAAATAAACTCAGCTGCACTAAGCCTAGGTTGCAAATCATAACCAGTTCAAATATGCTCTTGGTAATTATTGTATAAGGCAAAGCCTTTGAAACGCTGTACAACTAAATGGTTTAGGTTCAGTAAGAGCCAATATTTTAAACTTAAAAGCCTTTTGTCAGGGTTACAAAGAGCCAAAGCCATTATTCATGACTTTGGCCACCTTTTAGTAACATAATCAGGTCCAATTATTTATTATCATCGTCAACTACTTTATAATCAGCATCATAGACATTTTCCTGTCCATCCGCACTACCAGCCTGTGCACCAGGATCAAAGCCCATATTCGGGTCAGCGCCTGCTCCGGGGTTTTGCTGGTATATCTTGGCAGATACATCATAGAAAGCCTGGGTAAGACCTTCGTTTGCTTTCTTAATTGCTTCAGTATCAGTTCCTTTTAAAGCTTCTTTTACTTTTTCTATTTCAGCCTCAACCTTGGATTTGTCTTCACTGCTTAATTTATCTCCAAGGTCCTTAAGGGTCTTTTCAGCCTGGAACACCATTGAATCCGCTGTATTCCTTGTATCAATCTCAGCCTTTTTCTTTTTGTCTTCCTCAGCAAATTTTTCCGCTTCTTTCACAGCCTTATCAATTTCTTCATCCGACAGGTTGGTTGAAGTTGTAATTGTAACCTTCTGCTCGTTACCCGTTCCGAGATCTTTTGCAGAAACGTGTACTATACCGTTTGCATCGATATCAAAAGTAACTTCTATCTGAGGTACACCTCTAGGTGCGGGAGGTATTCCGGTAAGCTGGAACCTTCCAAGAGTTTTATTGTAGGCTGCCATTTCTCTTTCGCCCTGTAAGACGTGTATCTCAACACTTGATTGCCCATCAGCAGCGGTGGAAAAAACCTGACTTTTCTTTGCAGGTATTGTCGTATTTCTATCAATAAGCTTGGTAAATACCCCTCCAAGTGTTTCAATACCGAGAGACAACGGAGTGACATCAAGAAGCAGCAAGTCTTTTACTTCCCCTGTAAGGACGCCCGCCTGTATTGATGCGCCTACAGCAACACATTCGTCAGGATTAATTCCCTTGAAAGGTTCCTTGCCAAGATACTTCTTAACAGCCTCCTGGACTGCAGGGATTCTTGTAGAACCTCCTACCAGAAGAATTTTATCTATCTTATCAGGAGTCAGACCAGCATCGCTCATGGCCTTCCTTGTAGGCTCCATTGTTTTCTCAACCAGGTCAGAAGTCAGTTCATCAAATTTAGCCCTTGTCAGAGTTATATCAAGATGCTTCGGTCCTGCAGCATCAGCCGTAATAAACGGAAGGTTAATATTTGTTGTAGTAACTCCAGAAAGTTCTATTTTAGCTTTTTCAGCGGCTTCCTTAAGTCTCTGTACAGCCATTTTATCGTTCTTCAGGTCAATACCGTTATCTTTCTTAAAAGTATCAACCAGGTAATCCATTATCCTGTCATCAAAATCGTCTCCGCCCAACTTGTTGTTACCATGAGTGGCCAGAACCTCAAAAACTCCGTCTCCGATTTCCAGAATGGAAACATCGAAAGTACCTCCACCCAGGTCAAATACAAGTATCTTCTGGTCATGCTCCTTATCGAGTCCGTATGCAAGCGCTGCAGCAGTTGGTTCATTAATAATTCTTAAAACTTCAAGCCCTGCAATTCTACCGGCATCTTTAGTCGCCTGCCTTTGAGAATCGCTAAAGTATGCTGGTACTGTTATTACCGCCTGTGTAACCTTTTCTCCAATATAGCTTTCAGCATCTGCTTTAATCTTTTGCAGTATCATAGCTGAAATTTCCTGAGGAGTATATTGCTTGTCGTCAATTTTAACCTTTTTATCTGTTCCCATATCCCTTTTTATTGAAATAACAGTCCTCTCAGGATTTGTTATAGCCTGTCTTTTAGCTACCTGTCCAACAAGTCTTTCACCCGTCTTGGAAAAAGCTACCACCGAAGGTGTTGTCCTTCCTCCTTCAGTATTTGCTATAACAACTGGTTCACCGCCCTCCATAAGTGCTACACACGAATTGGTTGTACCCAAATCTATACCAATTACCTTTCCCATAATCAAATCCTCCTTACAATTATAAATTATTATTAAATAGTCAAAACAAATATTTGAAATAACTGTATTTTGTACTATCAGTTTGCAACCTTAACCATGCTGTGCCTTATTACTCTATCCTTTAATATATAGCCCTTCTGAAATTCTTCAACAATAACATTCTCAGAAAAAGAATCGTCATCAATATGCATTACCGCATTATGTAGTTTTGGGTCAAAGCTATTGCCGACAGCCTCAATATCTTCAACACCCAGTTTGCTCATAATTTCCTTGAACTGGCGATATATAAGCTCAACGCCTTCTTTTAACTGTCCGCTTTCGCTTTCAGAAGCCTGAATAGCCCTTTCTATATTGTCCAACACAGGTAAAAAGGCAGCTACAACATCACTTACAGCATCAGAGTAAAGTGAATCCTTTTCTTTAGCCGTCCTCTTTTTGTAGTTGTCAAACTCTGCGGTGGTCCTTTGCAGCATTGTAAAATACTCTTCGCATTTTATAGACTTTTCATCCAGTTTGAGCTGCAAGTCCTTCAATTCCTCTTTAGATAATGAAGAGCTGTCACCTTCTGTATCAGCATCCTCTTCATTCATTTCCAGGTTTTCTTCATTAACATTCTCCAACAGTTCATCACTTTCTGTAGTGAACTGTTCTTCATTGTTTTGTAACTTCTGATTTTTATTCATTGCTATTGATTGAACCTCCTTGCCATATTCAAACTCAATTATAATTAAACATTATGTTTATTATCATCGGAGCCTTCTCCGATAAGCTTGTCAATCTCCTCATTTATCTTATTGCGGATATACCCCATAGCTGCAAGAACCTTTGAGTATTCCATTCTTGTAGGGCCGATTATGCCAATTGTCCCGATTACAACGTTGCCTAAATTGTATGTTGTCGTTACAAGGCTGCAATCTTTCATTTCTTCAATCTTGTTTTCCTTGCCTATCTGAATATTTATAGTATCACTGGTTTTGTCTATATTCCTGAGAACTTTTGTAAATACATCCCTGGCATCCATCAGATTTAAAAAGTCCCTGGCCTTAACTACGTCACTAAATTCTGGATAATTAAGTATATTGGTCATACCATCAAGGTAAACCTCTGGACAGTCAATCTGATTAATACAATCAGTTATGCCATTTAATATAGGAAGCAAAATTTCGTGCGAAGAACCGACCATTATCTCAATTTCCCTGATTAAAGGCATATTAATCTGCTCTAACGTAAGGTCATTCAGCTTCTGATTGAAGACATTGGAAACTCCTATTAAAAACTCAGGTGAAACACTATCGGGAATTTTTACAATACTGTTCTTTATGATTCCCGCATTCGTTATAACCAAGACCAGTGCTTTTCCTCTTTCTACCGGTACCACCTGAACAGCCTTCAAAACACTGGTCTTCTTTTCAGGAGCCACAGCCACGGAAGTATATCTGGTAATTTTGGACATTACCAGCGATGCAAGCTTCAACAACTGACTAAGCTCATTTATACGGGTTTCCAGTGCTATTCTGATACTGTTTATCTCATCAACAGTCAATTGCGCTGTATTCATCAGCTGATCCACATAAAACCTATATCCCTTGTCTGACGGAATTCTTCCAGCGGAAGTATGAGGTTGTGTTAAATACCCCATTTCCTCCAGATCGGACATTTCATTTCTTATTGTAGCGGAGCTTAAACC
This sequence comes from Clostridiaceae bacterium, assembly GCA_012513545.1. The sequence goes on along the minus strand of JAAZCB010000923.1, from coordinate 3,107 downwards.
AAGCTCGTGCTTTCTTGCAATTGTCCTTGAACCAATGGGCTCTGCTGTACTGATGTAATCGTTGATAATAGCTTGTAGGATCATTTTTTTCCTATCATCCAAAAACATCACTATCTCCCCTTTGTTAGCACTCTATGTTGTTGAGTGCTAATACTATTTTAAAAATACCACCCTATCTTTCTTTTGTCAAGTTATTTTTGTATGTTTGTTACCATTTATGTTTGTATTATTTGCAAAGCTTAAAATGGTTATTCCAAAGAGGGTAAAATATAAACTAAACAAATTCCATAAAAACCTGATTTGCCAGATCAAGGCCTAGGACTGTAAGCTTCAGGTGGTTACTATCAAATTCGGCAAGTCCCCTTTTTATGACTTTATTTATTTCTTTTTCAAAAACACTAAAAATGCTCTTGCCAAACCTTGCGTCGAATTCGTTAATGTTTATTCCTTTTGTCAGTCTTAGTCCAAGAAACATGAACTCTGCCATTCTGTCTTTTTCCGTTACCAATATGACATTCTCCCTTGCAAATGTCCCTTTGCTTAAGCTTTCAACATATTCCTTCAATCCACAGAAGTTGTTGAATCTCTCATTATTAATGAAGGAGTGCGCTCCCGCTCCCATACCAATATACTCGTCATTGTTCCAATAAATCAAGTTATGTCTGCATTCCAAACCCTTATAGGCAAAATTTGACAACTCATAATGCCCATAACCTTTATTGTGCATACTTTCCAATGCATGCCTGTACATAAGCCTGTCATCAGCATCATTCATCTCAATTAACTCACCGGACTCAAGCATTTTTCCAAAAGCGGTCCCTTCCTCTATTTTAAGGCTGTAGCACGAAACATGGGAAGGCTTTAAATCGCAAACATAATCAATAGTATCGGACCATTCCATAAAATCCTGTCCTGGAATTCCGAATATCAAGTCAACATTGATATTATCAAACCCGGCTTTTTTAGCCTGATTATAATTATTATAGAATTCTTCAAGACTGTGAATCCTTCCGAGTATTTTTAACAAACGCTCCTGAGCAGCTTGAAGGCCCATGCTTAATCTATTGATTCCCATTGACCTGTAAGCTGCGAGCTTATCATATGAAAGAGTTCCGGGGTTCGCTTCTATTGTTATTTCTGCATTGCCATCGATTGTATAACACTTGCTTAACATAAGCATTACTTTATTAATGTACTGAGCATCAACAAGAGAGGGTGTTCCCCCTCCAAAAAACACGGTTTTAATCCGATAATCCCTCAAAACGTCTGCATATAGCGTTATCTCGCTTTTTAAGGCATTAAAATATGCAGGAACAAAATCATCCCTGCACGCAAAAGAATTAAAGTCACAATAATAACACTTTGACTTGCAAAATGGTATATGAATATATAAGCCCAGTTCCTTGTTCATACTATCACCACAATAAAGAATCCCAAACTATGTGTCTAACTTAAGCACGCTCATAAAGGCTTCCTGCGGGACTTCAACATTTCCTACCTGACGCATGCGCTTCTTGCCTTCTTTTTGCTTCTCTAAAAGCTTCCTCTTTCTTGATATATCTCCACCATAACACTTGGCTAAAACGTCTTTCCTATAAGCTTTTACTGTTTCCCTGGCAATAATTTTACCCCCGATACAGGCCTGAATGGGTATTTCAAACTGCTGCTTATGGATAGTCTCCTTGAGCTTTTCGGCTATTCTTCTTCCTCTTGTTGCAGCCTTGTCCCTATGAACTATAAAAGACAAAGCATCTACAACTTCACTGTTCAGCATAATGTCAAGCTTGACAAGGTCTGATTCTCTGTATCCGAGAAGCTCATAGTCAAGGGATGCATAGCCTTTTGTTCTGGACTTGAGTGCATCAAAAAAGTCATAGATTATTTCATTAAGAGGCATCTCATAAGACAGCATAACCCTTCCTTCATCAATATAACTCATATCCTTATATACGCCTCGTCTTTCCTGAGAAAGCTCCATTATATTGCCTACATAATCTGTGGGTGACATTATTGTTGCCTTTACGATTGGTTCTTCCATATAGTCAATTTCCGAAACAGGAGGCATATTGGTAGGGTTGTCAATAAATAATGTCTCTCCTTTTGTATTTGTAATTCTATATATAACACTTGGAGCCGTTGTTACAAGGTCAAAATCATATTCCCTTTCCAAACGCTCCTGAATAATTTCCATGTGCAAAAGGCCCAAAAAGCCGCACCTGAATCCGAAGCCCAGTGCTACTGAGGATTCCGGTTCAAACGTAAGTGAAGCATCATTCAACTGAAGCTTTTCTAGAGCATCCCTTAAATCTCCATATTTTGATCCGTCCGAAGGGTAAATTCCACAAAAAACCATTGGGTTTACTTTTTTATAACCGGGCAGTGGTTCCTTTGCCGGAGCCTCAGCCGAGGTTACGGTATCACCAACCCTGGTGTCCTTTACATTTTTAATGCTGGCAGCAATATACCCTACATCTCCTGAAAGAAGTTCCTGGCACGGCGACAAACTTCCAGGCCTGAAGTATCCTACTTCTGTTACCATAAATTCCTTACCGGTATACATCATTCTGATCTCATCGCCTATCTTTACTTTGCCTTCCTTTACCCTGATATAGACTATGACTCCTTTGTAGCTATCATAATACGAGTCAAATATCAACGCCCGGAGAGTCCCGTATTCATCACCTTCAGGGCATGGTGTCAATTTAACTACACTCTCAAGAACTTCCTCTATATTAATTCCATTCTTTGCAGAAACCAGAGGAGCATTTTCAGCCTCAAGACCAATAACCTCCTCAATTTCCTTTTTAACATGATCAGGCTGCGCGCTTGGAAGATCTATCTTGTTTATTATGGGAATAATCTCCAGATTGTGCTCAAGGGCAAGATAAACGTTAGCCAGAGTCTGAGCCTCTATCCCCTGTGCAGCATCAACTACCAGTATTGCCCCTTCACATGCAGCCAGACTTCTTGAGACTTCATAGTTGAAGTCTACATGCCCTGGAGTATCAATAAGATTCAGGATATACTCATTTCCATCTTCAGCCTTGTAAACCATTCTGACAGCTTGCGCTTTTATGGTAATGCCACGTTCACGTTCTATATCCATT
>JAAZCB010000922.1 GCA_012513545.1 Clostridiaceae bacterium | reverse complement strand
TTGTGTTCAAGACTATTGCCGACCCGTTTGTAGGCAAAATATCATTACTCAGAGTTTATTCAGGAATGTTGAAATCCGATTCGGTAGTTTTTAATACAACTACTGAAAAAACTGAAAAAATATCCCAGCTTTTCATTATGAGAGGAAAGAAGACTCTTCCTGCCGACAAATTGGTTGCAGGAGATATTGGTGCGGTAGCCAAGCTTCAGAATGTTAACACGAACGATACCTTGTGTGATCAGTCAAATCAAGTGGTTCTTGAAAAAATTGTTTATCCGGAGCCAGTAATTTCAATGGCTATTGAGCCAAAGTCCAAAGGTGATGAAGAAAAGATAAGCAGCGGACTAAACAGACTGAAGGATGAGGACCCAACCTTTAAGGTTTCAATTAATACCGAAACACATCAGACACTTATTTCAGGTGTTGGAGAGGTTCACCTTGACGTTATCGTAAGCAAGCTCAAATCCAAGTTTGGAGTAGGAGTGGATCTTATTAGTCCTAGAGTGCCTTTCAGAGAGACCATAAAGAAAAAGGTCAAGGTGGAAGGGAAACATAAGAAGCAGTCGGGTGGTCATGGCCAGTATGGGCATGTCTGGATCGAATTTGAACCGGGAGAAGCAGAGGGATTGACATTTGAGGAAAAAATATTCGGAGGATCGGTTCCAAGGCAGTACTTCCCTGCTGTTGAAAAGGGTCTTCAGGAAAGCATAAAGAAGGGTGTTCTGGCGGGCTACCCTGTGGTTAATCTTAAGGCAACTCTCATGGATGGTTCCTATCATTCTGTAGACTCCTCCGAAATGGCCTTTAAGATAGCTGCGCACCTTGCATATAAAAAAGGACTTGAGCAGGCATCGCCTATACTCTTAGAGCCTATAGCCCATGTTGAGGTTTATGTTCCTGACAGTTATATGGGTGAAATTATTGGTGACCTTAATAAGAGGAGGGGAAGGATTCTGGGAATGAATCCTCAGGAAAACGGCATCCAGCAAGTTGTAGCCGATGTGCCTGAGGCTGAAATGTTCAGGTATGCTACTGATCTGACATCTATGACCCAGGGAAGGGGCTACTTCAAAATGAAGTTTGAAAGGTATGAGGAAGCTCCTGCGCATATAAGCCAAAAAGTAATAGAAGAGGCTAAGAGTACGATGACTGATACAGAGTTTGAATAATATAAAAAATTGAAAAGCCCGCATCCTTTGTGGAACGGGCTTTTTCAATGATTAATCCGGGAGATATTATGACTAGAGATTCTAAAATAGATAAATCAAAGCGTATTTGGGAGATAGATTTTGTAAGGGGATTTATGTTGGTAGTGATGATTGTATTGCATACACTTTATGACCTTGAAAATTTTTATAATAAGCCTATCAACTATTCTGACACTGCATTAATGTTAATAAAACTGGGTCCCGCAATATTTATATTGGTATCGGGAATCAGTATAAATTTCAGCCGAAGCAGCTTTAAAAGAGGAATAATAGTACTGGCAGGGGCTTTGGCGGTAACCCTGTTTTCCTATATTTTTAGTCCCGACTACTTGATTGTATTTGGTATTCTTCACTTTTTTGGTACGTGTATGATAATTTCTCCTTTGCTTAAAAAAATTCCGACTGCGTTTCTGTTTATCCTCAGTTTTATCATAGCATCAACGATATTTATTATACCTTATATAAAGATAGACAATAGCTATCTGTTTATGCTTGGGATATACAACGAAAGTTTTGAATCTGCCGACTACTTCCCGCTGTTTCCCTGGTCATGCTTTTTTGTCTTTGGAATGGCAATCGGCAGGATTTTATACAAAGAGAAAAAAAGTATTTTTAAGTTTACGATTGCAAAAAATCCCATTAACTTTTTAGGGAGACATTCACTTCTTATTTATCTTGTGCATCAACCCGTAATAATGGGGGTGCTGGCTTTGGTTATGCGGTTTTTTTAAGTATTTGACATTGTGCTGAATATATTTGTTTGCCTGTCAGTGTAATAAGTTTTTGTATACAACCCGCCTCCTTTGAAAAAAATAAAATATAAACATTTTA
>JAAZCB010000921.1 GCA_012513545.1 Clostridiaceae bacterium | reverse complement strand
GAAGTCACATTCAATCCTGTTGTTATAATTACATATGTTGATGATGAATCTAAATATCTTATATTGCCATTTTTATAGATCCTTACGACAGCACCTTTTACACCGTCATATATTATCAGACGCAATGTATCTGATGTTCCACTCGTACCAAAGACCGCTTTTGCTTCAATACTTTTTGTTTTTGTTGGGGCTATTTTATTGTTTTCCCTACGATAATATCTAGTACTATCTATAGTAGCCACCCAAGTTAGTTTTCCTGCTGAAATAGTTTCAGTAACAGCCCCCGATGTTGATGCTAGATACCAAGGATACCTTTCACTAGAACTGTTTGGCAGATTACCTGAACTTGCATTATATTCAATCCAAGGGTCAAGCTCCCACGTTGCATTGTTAGAGAAATTTAACACCCTTGCATTACCGACTATATCGGGTGAAAGAGAACTTGCATTCGCTGATAGATAAGCATTATTTCCTGCAACTCGATCTTTTATTGTATTTACAGCTCCAGTTTCGTCAAAAAATAAAAGTCTACGTATATTACTAGGATCAGATACAATACGCGATAGTTCATTACAGACTAGTTGCTGACGTAGCCTGTCAAATATTGCGGTTTGACGTTCTGTATCAAGTCTTGCTTTGAGTGTTGAATAGCTGTTACGTGCATCAACTATCTCTACATCTTTATTGCCATCCGGATTATTTACAATATTATCTATCCTTGCATTTATTGTTGCATCAGCATTCTGTCTGTTCGATATTTCAAGGTCTACTTTTGTGTCTAATTCTACATAATTGTCATAATCCTTATCTTGCAGATTTTTGAAATTGTTATTAAGATTATCTTTACAGGTTAAGTCAAGATTATTTCCTATATTTGCAATTACTGCTTTTTCGTTTGCCATTATTATTTACCTCCTATAAATACGTGTATCTAAACACTATTGTTAAATTTATATTTAAATTTGTGCCGCTTACTGTTAGAATGTTAGAACCATTTTCGAATTCAAAATAATTACCTGAGATTGCATTATTAGCATTAGAACTGTTTACTGTTGCTCTATATTTTGCACAGTCTATTGCGAGTGTTTGTCCAGTCGTGAGAACTGAGTTGTAGCTCAACGTTTTCCCACCACATGATAATTTTATAGTACTAGCTGTTCCAGTGATTATAATTACTGGTTTCACATAATCCCCTGAATTATATAAAGATATAGTACTTGGAGTATTAATGTTGAAGACCGTAGGAGTCATATCAAACATAAAATTATACCCAAATTGTAAACCTTGTCCAAATTGTATCTGCTCATTTGATTGCACTGTAGAATACGCATATGGACGACATTTAAACTGAACAGTAAATTGTTGTAAAACAGTTATTTGAGTTTCTAAGTCTATTTTATTATTTAATTTTGCAAAATAATACATCCCGGATTCATCATCAAATGTTAACTGTTTTTCACCACAATTTAACCATCTTGAAATTTCGCGTGCCTTAACTCTTAAATTCGCTGAATTTCTTTCTTTAATAGCAAAAGTTACTGTAATTATTTTATCTTTGTACTTTATTCTTTTGTCAGAATTTATTTCTGAAAAATCAAAAGCACTATCAGCGCTTTCAATTTCCTCCGTTATCAATTTTGGCTCAGATATCGGTCGATTAATTGATTTTATAAGTAACCCATAATCGTTGTAAGAGTGCTTATTATTAAATTTTAAACCATACATTTTTAGCACCACCTCTTAAAAAAAGTGTCGGCACCGACCTTGTGTCGGCACCTTAATATCCATACGCAAGTGCATTTTTAGCTGCATCAGCTATCTCTAAAGTATAATCTTTTACGTCTTCTTTATTATTGAGTATTTTATTACCGTAGTCATTAATTGTTACTGACATTGTTTTGTCTTCTGTATAGTTTCTGTCGTTTTTATCAAGTTCCCAGTATTTTACTACATTACTGTTTGTACTCGCTGCTGGTTTAATATTATTATTTTCAATGCTGACTTTCATTTTACTTGTCTCTGAAATTGTATCTTGTACTATTTTTTTCATTTCCCCAGTGCTTGATTTAGTAATATTAGTAAGAGTTTTTGCGATAGTTTCATATATGCTTACCATACTATCGCCAACATTTTCAGCCATATTGTAAGCTTCTGTTTCCATTTGCTTACGCAAACTTTTCATGTCATTTATCATAATTTCGTACTTTGTTTCAGTCTCTTTAATTCTTTTATCTAAAGCATTTATTTCGTTTTCTTTTTGTTTTTCTAAGCGTTGTTCTTCTGCATCTTCTTCTAATTCCGCAATTTCTTTTCTAATGTCTGCAAGTTCTTCTAACCCTTCTCTGGTTACTGCATTAACTCTTTTCTTTTCGTCTTCGCGAAGTTTAGCGAGTTTTTCATTTCTTTTTTGTTCTTCTTTTGCTTCATCGATTAATTTATATTTTTTTTCAATCGCTTCTTTTTTATCTGCAAGTTTTTTCATTTCTGCTTTTTTAGCAGCTGCTACTTCATCTTCAAGATTTTCAAAATATTCATTCAAATATTCATCAATATATTGTTTTTTTACATTATAAATTTTATCTTCATAGTCTTGTATTGTTTTGAATTCATCCTCGCGTATTTTATTTTTTTCATCGACACTTATTTTTTCGTCAGCTTCAATTTTAGCAAGATGTTCTTTGTGATATGTTATAATACGATTATAAGCAGCGATTTCTTCGCTTTCATTAATTTTATTATACATTTTTTGTCGTGCTATCCAATTGTCGCTATTTTGTGTACGTTTTTTCATAGCATTTATTTCTGTTTGTAATTTTTTTGCTACATCGTCGGCTCTTTTAATATCTAGTGTTTTCTGAGCATCATACAATTTTTCTTCGATATCCCATATTTCATCAGCTGTTTTGGCATGTGCATTTTTAATTTGTGACAATATATTAATTTCATCCTCTAACGTAAGCTGTCCAAGGTTTTTACGATGTTGATATAAATCAATTGCTTTTTCGTAAGCTGTTTTTTCAACATCTTTTTTGCCTGTATTAGTAGTTCTTACAGGGGTTATACCAGTGATATTATTTATATCAATATCTTTAAGAGCATCAAATTTTGTTAATTCATTTTTTAGTTCCTTAATTGCTGTTGTTTGTTGTTCAACATTTTTAAGTGCTTTTTCTCTTTCTTCCTCATCATCACTCAATAAGAATGTTCTTTTTGCTAATTTTGCTTCTGTTTCCGCTCTTAATAATGCCGCTTCGGCTAACTTTTTTTGCCCTTCGATTTGACTATTAATATTTTTTAAAGATTCATTAGTTTGAATTTTTTCTGATTTAATCAAATCAGTTATAGCATCAATTCTTATTCCATTGAGTGTTGTAAACTGTGGAAATATTTCTGCAAGTTTTTCTTCAGCATCAATCCACTCTTTACTACCTTGTTTTGCGTTTTTGTAAGTCTCAATTAAATTTTCAGTTTCTGTAATTGTGCGTTTTTTTATTGCAAGATCTTTCAATTGATTGTTGACAGCATCTGCTGTAGTCCTGTTCGCTATTTCTTGTTCTTTTTCAAACTTAGCAATAGCATCAGCTAAACTATTTATATTTTTGTCAGCAGAAGATATAATATTATCCATTGTGCCAATTTCAACGCCAAATTTTTTCAGTGTTGTTAATGCCTCTTCCCACTCTGATTTACTGAAAAACTCGCCAAACAGCTTATTTTTTTCGTTTGTAGTAGTTAATTTATCTGCCTGTTCTTTATATTTTTTGAGTTTTACAAGGTATTCCTGAGCTTTTGAAAAGTTAAATTGGTCCTCAGCATCCTGCTTACTAATACCTTTCTTTAATACTTCTTGTAAATCTTCATAGTTATTTTTTAATTCCTCAGTTTCATTTTTTGCTTTTATTATAGTGTGTACTCCAGCGCCTACAGCTGCTATCATACTGCCCCATACTACTGTTGCACCTGCTAAGCCCATGTTTAACACTTTTACAACATTAGCAAGATTTGTCATAACTGGCATTAACATTTTTAATGTAGGCATAAATATATTCATTGCGGCTAAAAAAGAAGTTGTTACAGCTAATGTTCCAGACAATGCCATCGTCACAGCTGTTAAAGTTACGGTTAATTCTTTATTGTTTTCAATGAATTTAGTTATACTTTGAATAAGCGGTATTGTAACATCATACAATTTCTTTACAGCAGGAGCCAATGCTTCTCCGAACGATTTTTTTAACGTTTGCACTGATTGTCCAAGCTTTGCTTGACTCCCAAATAATTCACTGGTTAATTTTGCAGCATCACCAACCTGGAATCTTGTTTCAGTCATTATCCCATTATATTCAGCTTGTATTTTTTCAGCCTGTGTAAGTTCATTACGTGTTTTTCCAATCGTTGCAGCATATTCATCCCACATCTTGGACACATTTTTAGTTACACCAGCATTATCAACAAGTGTACTATTTTCATTCTTTAAACCTTCAGTTGCTGACGCTACAGCTTGTCCAAGCTCTAATGAACTTTGTCTACCAAAGGCAGCTGCATCTTTTAATCTATACAAGGCTTTTTCAGCTTGTGTTTGTGTGTATCCTCTGGAAAGGAGGTTTTTTAATGCTGTTGCGGCTTCAGCAGCGGATATTAACCCATCGGAAGTGTATTCTTCTATAAATTTTTGAGCTTTTGAAAAGTCATTGCCAGTTCCTTGTACAATACTTTTTAGTCCTACAATACTATTATTATATTTATTAAAAGCATCAATCCCACTTTTTACTTGTGCTGTTAAACCTTCGAATACTTTAATAGCTCCAAGTGCATTTAATGCTGAAGCCATAGTGTTAACATTATTTTGTACTGTTTTTAATCCCTTCGTAAGTTCAGTTGTGTCGG
>JAAZCB010000920.1 GCA_012513545.1 Clostridiaceae bacterium | reverse complement strand
TGCTCTTCGAATCAGGACTAACCCCTTATAAAATGAGTCCTAATGAGGATATAAAGCTTCTGGAATTCGGCTATGGTTCCACAAATCTGGTTCCCAGGATGACAAGGTCTGCAAGCGAAATCACTCCTGCTGAATTCCGGGAAGGCTCATTAGTTCTGGAAAAACTTATTAAAAGAATAAGACCCAAGGTTGTATGTTTTGTTGGAATAGGGGTTTATAGAGCATTTGCCTCAAACCTTTTAGGCATACCGGAACGTAAAATAAACATAGTAACTGGCGAACAGGGAGAAAGCCTTATTGCTGGAGTCATAGACTTCGTTTGCTCTAACCCAAGCGGTTTAAACGTAATACCATACAGGTGTCAGCTGGAATGTTTTGTTAACCTTAGAAAACTGGTAAACACAAGGTTCAGGGGTATAGTCAATGGCTCATAATCACACCCCCTCCAAAAGCGGTGAGATTTGTCCATCATAATAAATGTATAATTTATGCAGTGCTCTTGTCATTGATACATATAGAAGCTTTATGTCCAGCTCATCCTCCCGGTATACATCCTCTCCTTGATTAATAATCATAACAATATCAAACTCAAGCCCTTTTGTCAGATATGAAGGTACAACAACAAGACCGCTTTTATATTCATCTTCCTTTCCAGAAATTATATCAATTTTTTCCAAATCCTTTTTCAACTTGAATAAAATATTCCTGCAAGCATCAATTGTTTTACATACTATGGCAATTGATTTAAACCCTTCCTTTTCGAACCGTTTGATATCAATTATTACACTCTCAAGGATATCTTTCATATTATCCTTTTTTATAAGGTTGACCTTTTCACCATGTCTAATAACCGGACTTCCAAGTACCATATTCCTGTCCTTGATTTTGCTGATTACCTTATTTGCAGCCTCCATTATCTCAACCGTTGTTCTGTAGCTTTTTTCCAGTGTAAGAAACTCACATTTCCTATCGTCAAAGACACTGTCTATAACATCTTCCCACCTTTTTATTCCTCTGTAGGAGTGTATACTCTGGCATAAATCTCCTAAAATTGTAAAAGAGCTGTCTTTGACAATCCTTTTAAGGACATACAACTGAAACACGCTAAAATCCTGGCCTTCATCAATAACAATGTGTTTGACAGTCAATTTTTCCTCCATTCCGTAAATAGAGTACTTTAAATAGATTATTGGAGCAACATCCTCAATCTCTAAATACCCCGAGTTTAAAACATTCAAGGTGCTCTCCCTTAGAAAGTCCGCTTCGACTTTGCTTATCCTGCCGTTCAATATATTGTTAAACAGGTTCTCATCGTTTATAAAATCATAATAATACTGGTACGGACTAAACTTTGAAATCTTTTTTATATATTCATTAACTGCCTTTTTTGAAAGACTTTCTATCTTACCTGTCATGTCATCTCTTTTTTCAATTGCTTCAACAACAAGCTTGCGCCTTTCTTCCGTATCGGGCATACTATTCTTGATACTCATAATTCTTTTATCACAGGCTTCGTCTATACTTTCAATAATAGCATTCTTCTTTACCTTCAATCTATTTGAAAGATACTTTTTAATTTCATCTATCCTCCTGGCCACAGGCCAGTTTTTGTACTGTTTCAAAAACAGGTCATTTATCTCTTCGTACTTGAAAACAACACTTCCTGCAATCTTAAAATCCTCTCCAGGAATAAACTGTTCTTCAATATGTTTGACATAATCATCAATTATTTCCTTAAACAGAATTGATGCTTTAATTTCAGAACATCTTTTAATACAATTGTTTTTCGAACTTTCCTCCAAAGTTGCATTGTGATTAACAAACATGGTGAGTTTTTCGAATGTATCCTTTATCTTGAATCTCTTTCCAATAAGCTCCATTGCAAAGTCCTCGAAAGTTGTCTGTTTTACTTTTTCAACCCCCAGCTCCGGCAGTACTTCAGAAATATAATTAAGAAAAAGCCTGTTAGTGGCAATTATCATAAAGTTCTCAGGTTCAAAGGATTTCTCAAAAGTATATATGAGATAAGCAATCCTGTGAAGAGCTATCGTCGTCTTTCCGCTTCCGGCAGCACCCTGTACAATCAAAGGGCGCCACATATCAGACCTGATAATCTTGTTTTGTTCAACCTGTATGGTTGAAACAATTTCCTTAAGCCTGCTGTCGGCACTTGCTCCAAGGTATGACTGTAAGAACTCGTCATTTGTTGTTATATCTATATCAAAGATTTGCAGTAGAATTCCATCGTTAATTGAAAACTGCCTTTTTAATGTAAGTTCTCCTTTTATATTGCCGTCAGGACAGCAGTACGAAGCTTCCCCCAGCCTGCCCTCATAATAAAGGTTGGCAATAGGCGCACGCCAGTCGACTATAATAATTTCCTGATCCTCGTCCCTCATAAGCGACATCTTTCCTATATAGAGCTTTTCAGTTTTACGGCTGTACTCCTCTGTAAAGTCAACCCGTGCAAAATAAGGTTTACTTCTGGCTGTTATTAGGTTTCGCAGCTTTAATGCCAGTGTATCCCTTATTGAAGTATTAATCATAAGGTCTATGTAGCTTTGGCTGTTATCCGATGTAAGCTGCTTTTTTGCACGGTCTATATTGTTATCAAGATTCTTTTTCTTTTCCATTGTTGATTCCAAGGTTTTTTCAACATAATCGAGCGTATAATTGCATCTTTCAAGTTCTTCCTTGTACGAAGAATGCTTCTCTACTGACATTTTCCTGCACCTCCCGCAGCAGTCATAATGATACTGCCACAAAATATTATTATAGATAGGAATTACATTATATAAAAACATTTCACATTAATAAAGTTCCGTTTTATAAAACTTTATATGTTTTTATACAAAAAAAACGCTGCCAAATAATTATTTTTTGTGCAGTTTTCACATTGTTTAAACTGTATTATTTGTGAGAAAATAGTATTGACTATTGAACTACAGCTTTAGTGGGTGAAATGGTAACTGAATAAATACAGCATATTTCTTAAACACAAAACAGTTAACTCATACATCAGACTAAATAACTATATTACAATCTTCGTTGCTCATTTACAGTTTTTATGTACTTTATACATTGTAATTGTCGTTGTTTCAATATAAACTATTCGAATTTTATATTTACTTAGTAAATTCATAATCATACTATTTGATGTGCTAATAACATTTGCCCGTACTCAAAAAGGAAATATCTTAATAACACAAAACTGCCGGAATATATATTCCGGTTGTTTTGTTATTAAATATAATCATATATAAGCTGAAAAGTATTATCTACTTTATTATTTTCAAACCATGAACAATCTGTTCTAACGGTTCCGGATCGAAGCCATTTGTGGTTGCATAAAACTGGCCTTTGATTTCCTTTATAACTACGGTCATAAAATTCACGGTATCTTCACAAAGCATCCCCGAATATATTTCCCTGCTGTTTACATCTTTGTAGCCTGAATATTTCCTGTCCAAAATTGCAACTCCTTTCTTTATTTGTATAATTCCCTTAATTACAAGCTTTGATTAATAATTCTTTGCCTACGGACTAACACTTTTTGGCTAAACCATTATATCACATAATTTAAAAAATAAAATACTATTTTTCATTATTGCACATGAATTTTAAGTAATAGTCACCCTGTTGGTTACTATTTCTTTTGTTTTAAGAACGCAAATCCGAAAACGCCGCCGCATACACCTCCTGCCAGGTGTGCCAGTTGTGATATATTGTCTCTTGCGTTCTCATCCTGCATTAAATCTCCCCAGGCAGTCATAAGTTCTCTGCCTATGTAAATAATCACAACAAGAATAAATGTAACCGGTATTCTTCCTTTTTGAACGTTTACAAATGAACTCAATAAAATCAGCATAAAAACTATTCCGCTTGCTCCAAGCAAGTGGCTGCTGGAAAACAAAATGTTCAGTATTCCCGTTACAAATGCGGTAACCACAATCATTATAAGAATTTTTTTTGAACCGTATTTCTCCTCAAGCATTGGTCCTAAAACCAAGATAAGCAGAAAATTATTTATATAGTGTTCCCAGCCAACATGTCCCAAAACATGCCCAAATAACCTGAAATAAAAGAATACATCTGTCAGACTGCCTCGATATACTGAAAATAAAAGGCTGTTGGTATACCCTTTCGTAAGATAACCAAGCAGCATTACTGCAAAAGATAGTAATGTCATTGTCAGAATTACAGGGGAATTGTAGTGTATCCGTTTTAACATTTGCCTACTCCTTTTAAACACTCTGCATATTAATATTAATTGTTTTTGTCAATATTATATATGTATCCTGCTTTTTTTGCCACTAAAATATTAAAACGGATACCCCCTGTATAACTAGTATTTACCAAGATCATTGTCTTCAAGATGAATCTTTTGTCTGACATTGGTTTTCTTTTTGTTATCCTTTAAGGCAGTCTCTTCAATTAGTTTTAAAATATCAGGGCTTGGTTTGTCTGTCAGTGCCCTGGATTTTCCAAGTCTTCTGAACTTGAATTTTGATACCATTTCATTCAAAACATATGACTGGCTCGAAAGCTCCTCACTGGCTGCAGCTCCCTGCTCAGCTGTTGCAGAATTTGTCTGTATTACTACGGATACCTGTTCAATCCCCTGGTTTACCTGGGATATTCCAGTTGCCTGATCATTTGATGCTTCTGCTATTTCACCAATAAGGTCGGAGACTTTATCCACTCCTTCAACTATTTTTTCCAGGGCTTCTGCTGTTTCGGTTGCTTTCTTCCTACCTGCTTCAACCTTTTGTATAGAGCCCTCAATAAGTGAGGTTGTTTCTTTTGCTGCATTTGCGCTTCTAGCTGCAAGATTTCTTACCTCTTCTGCAACCACTGCAAAACCTTTTCCGTGCTGTCCTGCCCTTGCAGCTTCCACAGCAGCATTAAGTGCCAGAATATTTGTCTGAAATGCTATTTCATCTATAACTTTTATTATTTTGCCTATGCTTTTTGAAGACTCATTAATGTCCATCATTGAATTAAGCATTTCCTTCATATGTTCATTTCCATTTGAAGCATTACGATTCACGCTCACTGCAAGCTCATTTGCCTGGTTTGCATTAAGTGCATTCTTTTTCGTCTGATCTGCTATTTCATTCACAGTTGATGTCAACTGCTGAATGGAACCAGCCTGTTCGGTTGACCCCTGAGACAATGCCTGGCTTGAATCCGAAACCTGTCTTGAACCTGCTGAAACCTGTTCAGCTGCGTTGCTTATCTCTGCTAAAACAATGTTGAAGGATTCCAAAATAGTTTCAAGAGATTTTTTGATGGTTGCAAAATCGCCCTGAAATTCGGCCGTTATATTAATATCAAAATTTCCTTCCGACATCTGAATAAGCAACCTGGATATTTCATTTATATATGCATTAAGTGTTTTGACTGTTTCATTCATCATATCCTTGAGTTCTTTGTACTCTCCCTCGTAATCTCCTTTGACATTCAACTTGAGATTTCCCATGGAGATCTCCGCAAGCACACTCTTTACTTCCTTAATTGGTTTGATTACTGCATCAAGGATACCGTTTAAGCCCAGTACAATTTTTTTATATCCGCCCTTAAAGCCTTCATCATTTCCTCTTTCATCAAGTTTTCCTGCAACAGCTGCCTTAGATAGCGTAGTTAATTCATTTTCAAGGCTGTTTAAAGTATCAACGACTGCTTTCATACTGATTGAAAGTACATCATTTTCAGATTTTGGACTTATTTCTACATTCAAATCTCCCTGCGCAATCCTTGCTGCCATATCTGCCTTTTGCCGTATACTCTCTGTCATCTCCTTAAAAGCAGCTGAAAGCTTTCCAATTTCATCGTCGGAGTCAACATCTATATCAATATTTATGTCTCCTAAAGCTAACACATCAGCAGCTTGGCGTAACATAGTCAAAGATTTTGAAATTATAAACATAAATATTATAGATACCAGAACTGCAACCAATAATGTGATTATGTCAATTAATATAATATTACGGATCATAGCATTTTTATCATCCGATATTCTTGACATTTGAGCTTCTGCACTCATTTCAATAGATTCACCAATAAGATTTATAAACTCTCTTGAGTGATTGAATTTGTCTATCCATCCTGGTTGTACGGCCTGATTGGAAATCATGGAGTTGCATATGCCAATCCAGTTGTCAAATTCAGTTTCAAACAATGAGAGATTTTCAAACACCGTCCGCCCGTTACTGTCTTTTACCTGTCCCCATACTTGACGTTGTTCCTCAAAGGTTCTTTTAACTTCATCAGTCCTTTCTTTTACCTGTCCTATATTCTCATTAAAATCATTAACGTACTGGTTTATATCTCCACCTTCACTTTTATTAAGAAAAATATTCTGAATTGCTGTTAATGCCTGATACATGTCCCTGTCTGCATTTAAAACAAGATTAGTTGACTTTAGATGATCTTCAAAAATACTGTTCTTCATATCGCCAAACACTTTATTTATTGTTGATACCGAAAACATTGTTATAATTACCAATGCCAACAGAGGTATCGCAATAATAACAGCCAATTTTAACTTTAACGGGAGTTTTTCAAGCATAATAACAGCCTCCTTTAATATCGTGTGCCTTATGGGTAAGGATAAACTAGAATATATATAATATGTGTACCTCCAAACATCAAATTGTATTATTGTCCTCCAAGATACCTCTTAAGCATTTCTTTATCCGCACAGTATTCTATTGCATCTTCTCTTGAAATTTGCCTGTTAATGCATAATTCAGCAACAGATTTGTCCAACAGCTGCATTCCAAGTGAAGCTCCTGTCTGTATACAGGAAGTGATTGACGCTGTCCTGCCTTCCCTGATAAGATTGCTTATAGCAGAGTTTACAACCATTACCTCTATTGCAGCAACCCTTCCGGATTGGTCAAGCGTAGGAAGCAGCCTTTGGGATATTACAGCCTTAAGGGCACTTGAAACCTGTATTCTTATTTGCTGCTGCTGGTCTGTAGGAAACACGTCTATAAGTCTGTCTATCGTTTTAGCAGCACCGAGGGTATGGAGGGTAGAAAGAACAAGGTGTCCTGTTTCAGCGGCCGTAACTGCAATACTTATAGAATCAACATCTCTCATTTCTCCTATAAATATTACATCCGGATCTTCCCTTAACGCCGCTCTTAAAGCCTGACTGTATGATTTGCTGTCCTGTCCGATTTCCCTTTGATTTACCACACATTTTTCATGATTGAACACATATTCTATAGGATCCTCAAGTGTCAGAATGTGCCCTTCCCTGTTTGAATTTATCTCGTTAATTATGGAAGCCATAGTAGTTGATTTTCCACTACCTGTCGGGCCGGTAACAAGAATCAGCCCTTCTTTAACCTTGCACAGTTCTCCTATCACCTCAGGCAGCTTAAGTGATTCAAGTGTAGGTATTTTTGATGCCAGGGCCCTGAATACAATAGCAACAGATCCCCTTTGAAAAAATGCATTCACCCTGAATCTTGACACTTCAGGAATACTCAGTGATAAATCTACTTCTGTACATGACATTAGCAAATCAAACTTATCCTTGTCCAGGAAGGATTTTGCATACTGCAGGGTATCCTCGCGAGTCAATGCATCCGTATCAACCTGACGGATCCGTCCGTTTATCCTGAAGGACGGAGCTCTTCCAACTGTAATATGGACATCAGAGGCTTTCAAATCAACTGCCATCTTAAGCAATTTTTTCAGTTCCACCATACCAATATTCACCTCGTTTTATTTATGAGAAAGATATAGACTTTACATATATCGACAAAATAACATGTTTATTTTATATTTAAGTTTTATAAATAATTATTATTGTCAAGGCAGGATAATTATTCTTGATTAAAAAAGATTTTCGATAATAGTAAAAAAGGGATGTTTTTAATTCAATTCCTTTGGGCTATGGGAACTGTCACAAAAAATGTCGTTCCTCTGCCTTCACCAGGCTCAAACCACATATCTCCGCTGAACTTACCTTTTATAGTGGAGTATGACAGCAACAGACTAAGACCAGTTCCGTTCTTGCCTTTTGTTGTAACCATGTGCTTAAAAATTTTATTTTTAATATCATCAGGAATACCTTTACCGTAATCCTTAACTTTAACAATTATCAATTCATCACGTTTTTCAACAAAGAAATCTACAATAATATTCTCGCTGGTGTTCTCCTCATAGGATTGTATAGAATTCAATATCAGATTCTCAAATATCTGAATAAGGTTAGCAATATTACCCTTAAGCTCAATTTCCAAGTCTGCACAGATATTAAAATTAATACTGTAATTCTTATACCGTGCATTGGTTTTTGTTATAAATTTTATCTGGCTAATCAGTTCCCCTATTGAAAATTCAGCCTCATCATCTGCGTTTAGTCTTACAGCCTGATTTTTAACTGTTTTGATAACATTACACATGTAAGAATTGTACTCCTTCAGATTGTCGACCCATCCCATCATATCACCAGCAATTTCATTGTGATCTTCCAGAGAAACAGACGGGTCTCCGATAGACTCAACATACTCCTTTATCAAGTCTTCAAGTCCTGCACATACTCCAGCAATAGACATAATCGGTGTCATAAGATTGTGTGAAATTCCACCTATTAGCTGCCCTAAAGATGCCAAACGCTCACTCTCCAAAAGACTCTTCTCCATTTTCTCTCTTTCAAGTAGCATAAGCGCCCCCTTTAATGTATTACTAATCTGCCCCCTTAAAGGTTCAAATGTTATTACATCTTCAGTTGTAACCTCAAAAACGACAAATCCGAAATGTTCGTCTATAAAAAACAAGGGGACTGCAAGATATATAAAGCGCCTGTCTTCGGGTATAAAGCATCCCGGAACCAGATCCTTTGTTTGGAAGTACTTAATACTGTCATCAATTTCAACACGCATGTTATTATAAAACGCATAAATCAATTCCGACTTATCTGGAAGCTCAAAAGAACTGTTGCATATGGAGTTTTGATTGTTTTCATTGAAAATTATTGAATTCCCATAATACTTTGATATGAAACAGCTCTTAATATTACAATGTGGTAATGATTCCGTCAGACTGTCAAAAAGTTCTTTAAGTGAATAGGTCTGCAAATTTTCATGAATCCTGTATCCATGCCACAGTCTCAGATAACTGTCAGTAATTTTATCCGAGCTGCTCTTTTGGCTGCAACCACATGATTCTCTAATAACCGTAACAGGCAAAAAGTTTATTACGTCTTGAATTTTCTCACCATCAATCTTTCTTAACAGAAGTTCGACAGAGTTCATGGAAATTTCCTCAATCGGCTGTCTCACAGTGGTTAAGGAAGGGTTTATAAGACTGGAATTTATGGAATCATCGAACCCGCAAATAATACACTTTTGACTTACATCCACCAGTCCCTGCCTTGCTCTATCATTAAAACATTTTACTGCACCTAACGCCATATCGTCATTGGAAAATACTATAGCATCATATTTTATACCCTGGGACAAAACTTTATCCATAATATTACAGCCTGATTGGTTTTCAAAATTCCCGTGAAAAATCATACTCTCATTA
>JAAZCB010000919.1 GCA_012513545.1 Clostridiaceae bacterium | reverse complement strand
TTCTTCGCTAATAATCAATCTCAAGGTTTGTTGACATAAAAAAGACCCGAATTGACCGGGTCTTTTTTATTATATAATTAAAAATTACTCGTCTAATTTCCAAGGAACAACACCTTGGTTTATTTTATATAATTCTGTAATATCCTTGATATAATTTAAGACTTCTTCTTTTGTATAATTCTGATTTCTTTGAAAATATTCTAAAAATAACGGAACTATATTTTCATATGGCTGCCTCATATCAATAATTGTAAAACCTTCTTTGTCCTTAAAAAATATATGAAAACAAGAATGGCTAGTTAATGTACCAAACTTAAAAATACCAATCTCTTGTTTATCGAATTTTTCTAATGATGAGATTTCATTGATAATTAACAATACCCCCTCTGTTTTCATATCCTTATCATAATCCCCTTTAGATATTAGAAAATCGAACAAAGTACATCTTAAATTGTCTGCCGTTATATTTTGAGACAATAGCTGCATATGCCCAACAATTATAAAAAACAATATAGTTAAGAATCTTTTAGTTTTCATATCAACTTTATTTTATTTCTTTTGCAGGTAATGGAGGTAATGGCTTAGGAGGATGAATATAACCTGTCTCTTCTATTATCTTCATCTCTTGTTCATTAGGTTTTTTTTCTATATCATGGGACGTTCCCTGTGTTTGATTCTCATAATTTTGCTGCAAATTCTCTTCGGTTGTATGTTCTGCCTCATGCCCTGCAACAGCAGCAATCCTCTCATCATTATTGGTTGTATTTGTTTGATAAGAAACCGCTTTATCATTTTTAGAATTCTTAGTATTATTCATAAACTTATTAATGCTTCCTTCATACACAACTACTTTCGCATCAAGCAATTTGACCTTCCCTTTTGCATCAAGTGTTGCGTTACCTGGTATCATTTGTCCTAATGTATATATACTACCATTAACTTTTGTAGCAGAACTTATTTCTAATTGAATCTTAACACTTGAGTTTACCATTTTATTCAACTGAGTAGTGCCGGTTTTAGTCCTCATCATTGCATTTCCAATCCGCATTGCATCTGAAGTGGCATTAGATGACCATCCATTTTTTGCAGAATAAGTAATCGGTTTGCCTTTTGCATCTACAACTACATTTCCATCAGGGTCTATATATCTAATAGGATTATTAAGGGCATATGTATATGGCGATGTCCTATAATACTTTTCAGCCTTATTGTCTATTATATGCCATCTCCCAATCCCAGCATCATAGAACCTTGCCCCATAATCCATCCAGTTCAATCCCAGGTCGTCCTGGAGCTCTTTGCCATTGTAGAGGTAGCGGTTCTCTTTGCCTTCGGGGGCGGTAGAGGCGCAGAGGTTATGGATGGGAAGGCCAAAGGGATAATAATGGTTCTCCGATTGCAGTTTGCTGTAATCAAACACTGCCCTCACATTGCCCAGATGGTCTTTCAGGTGGATTTCACGCGTAAAGCCACTCAGCACTTCTCCCCCATCGGCAGGCGTAATCGTAATGCCCATCTCCGGGTTTATTTGCACTGATCCCCCTCCGGGAGTATTGTAAACAGCCCTCACTACCCCATCAGGATGGATGATATAGCTTAGCTTACCGTTCTCATACACAAAACGCCCGAAAGCCTTTCCGCTTTCAGTACCGATGTTTTGTGTATCCGGGACATGCTGCCTCATGCTTATTAGGTATGTGTTTCAGGCTTTAAAGATATAAAACTTTTTCATCTCTAAACAAATCTGCTTGGGTGATTTGGCTTTTCATATAATGCTTTTGCCTTAATCAATAAACCTATTGGGCATTACTACCTGATTTTTTTTGGCCACGGATTACACCGATTACACCGATTGAAAGGCAGGATGAATTTCCTGCTATATCTTCCAAGTTGAAAAATCCAACAAGTATTACGATAATCAAATTAAACCTATTCTATTCAAATCATTAATCTAAAATAGCTGGTTTTTTTGAAACTTTAATCTTTGGGACTTTTCTGATTTCCCCATTTTGATTTTTTTTGCTTTCTAAAGAAACATAAACATATTTGCCATCAATGTCAGGTTTAATAGTTATGCTCTCTTTAACCGGGGCATAATAAAAAGCATTATCTTCATCAATCTCCCATTTGTACCATAAGGCATTATAATCCAATGAATAATTATGATTTCTTTCAAAAAGCACAACATCTAACACAACCTGGTCAACTGTCATAAATATCTCACAACCAACATATGTGCTACCTATTTCCTTCTTCGAATAAAAAATATTACTATATACTTCTATGCCATTTGCATATAATATTGCAACATCATATTTGAAATTACTCAAAAAATTAACAAATACTGTGTCAGTTCTTGTGCTTTTAAGGTCCATATGGCCAATTTGTGCATTTACTGATAAATGACAAAACATCAAATAAGCTCCTGCCAAAATGCTTATTAACCTTTTATCTATTATTATAACCTTCATTGGGATCTGTTTCATTTATTGTTACAATTTTGTTAATTTGTTCCTCAATTATTTCCGTACCACTGCCATTTATTGATTGATGCATTAAATTGTCTTTATCATTTGAAGCTGCTTCCTTTACATTTGGATCTTTTTCTTTATCAGGATGGTCTAACCCGGCCATATGTCCAAACTCATGTGCCGAAGTCCTCTGAAGTTGACAGGCATCATCAATAATGTCAGCGTTTATCTTAGCCACTCTACCTCCTACATTTGAGGCGCCAGCATAAGATCCATTCTTTAAATCTTTATCTGAAGGATCACTAATCATAAACATGTGGCTATCTTTCGTTTTACTTATATCTGAAACAACTATTATCTGACATGAAACTTCAACGGTAGCATTTTCATATTCTCCACCAAAAGAATTTACAATCTGTTCCCCGATAAGAACCCCGCAATTAATTAAATCGGAGGATGACATTTCCTTGCTTGAAGTATTAACAAGAAATGCAGAAACTTTTATTTGCACTACATCCTTTTTACCTTCTTCCTGTATTCTATTTACTGTTATTTCCTTTCCGTCAGGATCAATAAAAATTATCGGATTATTTGCGCAATAACTATATGGAGATAATGAAAAATACTTATCTGCCAAAGGATCTCCACTATGCCATTTTCCAATCCCTGCATCATAGAACCTTGCCCCATAATCCATCCAGTTCAAACCAAGGTCGTCCTGGAGCTCTTTGCCATTGTAGAGGTAGCGGTTCTCTTTGCCTTCGGGGGCGGTAGTGGTGCAGAGGTTATGGATGGGAAGGCCAAAGGGATAATAATGGTTTTCGGATTGCAGTTTGCTGTAATCAAACACTGCCCTCACATTGCCCAGATGGTCTTTCAGGTGGATTTCACGCGTAAAGCCACTCAGAACTTCTCCCCCATCGGC
>JAAZCB010000918.1 GCA_012513545.1 Clostridiaceae bacterium | reverse complement strand
TCAGTTACATGTCTTTCTGCAAAAAACACGTCCAAAGCATATACTCCATCAGGAACAAGACCCAAATCCATAGCATGATCATCAAGATTAACAGTCATATCCTGTGTTTTATGTATACCTCCCATGTCTCCTACTATTTTTCCGTTAACAAACAGCCATAAATCATCGTCACCGGCGATACTAAAAACCTGTCCTGGCTTGTAAACAAATTTTGCATGCAACTCCAGAGTAAAATGGTAATTCTTATTATCTTGATAATTGCCAAATCCCATATTATTAATAGGAAAGAATCCATCTGTCAGAGTAGAATCAAAAATGTAGTCTTCTCCAGATTTATTGAAAACCATACTATAAGGAATATTTACATTTTTTGGTGTATCATGATACCAATCGTAAAAAGACTCTTCACTGGTAATAATCTTCTGTGAGAAACCTGAATCAGCATACACAGGCGTACCATCGGCTCCAAGAACAGCTTTCACAGCTCCTGTAGTACTTGTATCGAAATAAGCCTCATTCTCAAAATCGGGATGGTTTCTTTCAGGATGTTCATTGTTAACAGGATCAAAATCGCGGATTGTTGCATCGAGTATGTAACTGTTGCTATCTTCTGCTCTAACCTTTAAAGACACAATACAAAAAAAATTACATACTAGAATAACAGCTAGCAGTAGTGATAAAGATTTCTTCATAGACATTAACTCCCTTATATTTTTTATATATATTATCTTTGAGGCCATACCTCAAAAAACATATCTACAGAAATTAAAACCACAAAAAAATTGGAAATTAAAGAAAATAAAAACGAATATCTTAATAATGAATATACATTAAAGCCTTATATACATCTTAATCAATAATATAAATAAAATTACCATTTATCCTAATATATCTTTATTATAAATGTATAGGTAAATTTTTTCAACAAAAACTTATTTATATAAATAAAATTATAAAAAAGAGGCCGCCTTTAAAGACAGCCTCTTTTTCTATATAGATTTTATTTACCAGATAGAATCATTTATGTTTCTAATCATTTCTTCCATTTCATTGCTGTTCATCTCAAACTCATGCGACCTGACAGCCTCTTCAACATCGCCGAAAGCCCAATGTCCGCTTTTAATGTCAGGGAAAGAATTTGCCACCTTTGTCAATGGACCTCTGTAAAGCATACGATTAATCATTACTACTGCTTCCTGCCTGGTTATTTGTTTATCCGGTCTAAATGTACCATCTTCGTATCCATTCACAATATTATACCTGACAATTTCCTCAATATTACCCGACGCCCAGTGGTTTTTAGTATCATTGAAGGTTGCTTCATAAGGTTTTTGCTTACTTGACCTTGATACTTTAAGGTAGTTGGCGATAACAGTTGCAAGTTCAGCCCTTGTAATGGGTACATCAGGATTAAAATGTGTACTGTCAACACCTTTGAACAAACCAACCTGAACGGTTTTATATATATGTTCCCTTCCCCAGAAATCAGACTTGACATCAACAAACTGGGTATTATTTGTCAATTTTAAATCCTTAAGCTCCATTATCCTTGCAAATACAACTGCCGTTTCAGCGCGGGTTATATTGCGTTCCCCTTTGAAAGTATTGTCAGGATAGCCCAGTATATAGCGTACATGCTCATTATCATACCTGTTCGAGTAAAACATTATTCCCAGCTTTGAGGAATCATCATAAGTATTTGCAAGGTCTGAATCATCACTAAGAATAGTTACAACAAATTCCTTAATAACATCGGCTTTATCCAGATTATCCGATTTAACCTTAAACTTAATCTGACCTTTTTCCTTTCCATCAAGGTCTCCAATTTCCCAGGTAATCTTATTACCTGACTGTTTTCCATTTCCCTTATCCACTACCTGAACACCATTAGGCACTTTTAATTCTATATATGCATCTTCCACTTCAATATTGGATTTATTTACATACTTTATTGTAAGTGTTATCTCTTTATCTTCTTCGACCTTGCTTTTATTAGCTGTCAAAGCAACAGCAACATCTTCAACATTATTTGATATCTCATCATCACCAACAATAACTGTAACGGTATCTACAGATGATGAACTTCCATCAGACACCACCAATGTCAATGTGTGCATGCCTTCCTCTAGAGTTACACTTGGTTTGACACCATTTGCTATCACATTATCCGATGAATCCTTCCATGTGTAGGATAGTGAATCTCCGTCAATATCATATGACTTGCTTGCGTCAAGTTTTACAGATACTGAGCTTTTGTCAGTATCTATTACCTGATCTTCTCCCGCATTTGCCACAGGAGTTCTGTTATTGGACTGATTGTCTGACGAACTTGATGAAATCTTTTTAATATTGATAACGACTGTATCTGTATCTGTGCTGACTCCATCCGAAACTGTCAGCTTTATAGTATGTTTTCCTACCGGAAGCTCTACAGTTGGCTTTACTCCCGTTGCTATTGTATCGCCATCTTCATCTGTCCATTTATAGGTTAGTTTATCCCCGTCGGGATCTTTAGAATCACTTCCGTCAAGCGTTACCGATACTTTTGACTTGCTGGTTTCCTTTGTCTGATCGTCTCCTGCATCAGCCACCGGTGCACTTGTCTTTTCCACTGTGATAACAACCGTATCTTTGTCAGTATACTTTCCGTCTGATACAGTAAGTGTTATTTCATTTTTCCCAACCGGGAGCTTCACAGTTGGTTTTACTACCGTTGCTACTGTGTTATCATCTTCATCTGTCCATTTATAGGTTAGCTTATCTCCATTAGGATCCCACGAACGACTTCCGTCAAGTGTAACTTCCGCATACTTTCCACTAGTCAGCTTTTTCTGGTCATCCCCTGCATTTGCTACAGGTCCATTTATCCGTACAACTTTTATGACTACTTTGTCAGTGGCTGTATTCACCCCGTCAGACACAGTAAGTTTTATTGTATTCTCTCCTACCGGAAGTTCAACATTTGGTCTTACTGTTGTTCCTATTACTTTATTATCCTCATTAGTCCATTTGTAGGTCAAGCTATCGCCATCAGGATCTGTTGAACGGCTGCCATCAAGGGTTACCGTTACTTTTGACCCGTCAACATCCCTTCTCTGATCATCCCCTGCATGAGCTGTCGGCGCCCTGTTCTTTGTAACTGTTATAACTACTTTATCAGTATCAGTATTTTTACCGTCAGAGACTGTAAGTGTTATTTCATTTTTGCCTACAGGAAGCTGTACACTTGGTGAAACTTTTGATGAAAGGGTATCTCCATTCTCATTCTTCCATTTATATGTAAGACTGTCCCCATTAGGATCCATTGACCTGCTGCCGTCAAGTGTTACTGTTGCTTTTGATCCATCTGTCCTTACCGTTTTGTCATCTCCTGCATCAGCTACAGGTTTAGCTTCCTTTGTTGTCATTACTGTTACTTCTACTGTATCAGTATCTGTCATTTCTCCATCCGAAACTGTAAGAGTTATTATATTTTTTCCTAAAGGAAGCTCCACTTTAGGGGACACTCCTCTTCCTATAATGTTACCTTCCTTATTTCTCCATGTATAGGTTAATTCATCTCCATCCGGGTCCTCTGAGTCACTTCCATCAAGGGTTACTGTAACAGTAGTCCCGTCAGTGTTCTTACTCTGGTTTTTTCCTGCATCAGCTTCCGGCGCTCTGTTAGACCCCATGAATAAATTTGTAGAAATCTTCAAATTTGAGGCAACAACATGCCTTTCAGCAAAAAACACGTCCAAACCATAGACTTCTCCTGCTGTCAATCCAAGGCTGTCAAGATTTATATTTCTGGTCTGGGTTTCATGAATGCCCCCCATATCTGCTACAAGCTTTCCATTGATAAATACCCACAAATCGTCATCTCCTGCGATTTCAAAAACCTGTCCGCGCCTGTATTCAAACTTGGTGTGCAGTTCGAGTGTAAAATGATAATTCTTGTTGTCCTGATAATTCCCAAAACCTTTATTGTTTATTGGAAAAAATCCACCCGTTGAACTGGAATCGAAAACATATCTGTCCCCTGATTTAGTAAAAACCATTTTGTATGGAATATTTAGATTCTTCGAAGTATCATGAAACCAATGATAAAATGAATCTGCACTCGTAATTATTTTTTGTGAATATCCCGAGTCAGCATATACCGGGGTATTATCTTTGCCGAGTACGGATTTTACAGCTCCTGTTGCAACTGTATCAAAGTAGGCCGAATTTTCAAAATCAGGATGATTAAGTTCAGGACGCTCGTCGTTAACCGGATCGAAATCGCGAATTATTGCATTCAGTGCTATAGTGTCTCCATCTGCTGCGTTTACAACTGGCAAAAAGCAGCAAACATTAAATACCAACATTAAAGTCAGTAAAACTGATAGTTTCTTTTTCATAGATAATTACTCCCTTATAATAATAATTTAAGATTTTGTTGAGGATTATCCCCAATAATATAGTCCAACAAATAATATATTATATATACCCTTCAAAATATTTTTACAGCTACATATATACAGGTATTATTAATGAAAATTACTCCTGTTACGCCCTTTATTATATACAGATTAACATATATTTTCAATAATATATTGACTTTATTGTTGATCTTAATTAAGATCTTGTACCTTGTGCTGTCAATTATATTGATATTTTGTGCAATACATTTTTATTTCCACCTGAAATATGAGCTATTTCCAAACACAACCCCCTCCCAAGCAGGAGTTCATTTCCTTCATTTTTAACAACTGATTAAATTAAAATTCCTGCAGGAAATGCAAGACTTCAGAACATTTCCTACAGGAACACCATATAAGCCAAATAAGTATTACAAAGCACCCATATCCCGTATATCTTATTTAACCTCAAAACTATAAGGTATGCCCAAAAACTTAAATGTTTGATTACCAGGACAAGATAGAGTATATTTCAAATACAGTGTTTTGATCGCTTCTGCTTCTCCATCATACCTATAGAATACCGGATTTAGAACAGGTATATATGACATCAGTGTGCTTCCATCAGGAAATACTCCAGCTGCTACTGCCAGTTCGTCGCTATATTCAACTCTGTAATAATCATCGGTCGGTAAATTTACAGCAAATACAACAAAACATTTACCATTATCTTCTTTTTGAACAAAAAAACTTACATCATCAGTTGAAGGAATGTACCACTCCCAGATATCGCTTTGTCTTTCACTGACTTCAAACACAAAACTATCAACAAACTGGTCTGCCTTTAGTATAAATTTATATTTTCCCGGTGCCAGCTTACCAATTGTATACTTTAGCTCTTCTGTCACCATGACTGCCGGTGCATTCCCAGTCCATGTTTCCACATTGGCATTTCCACTAAAACCTATACTTGCACCATCCTCCGGCAATACATAGTATTCCTTGGATACCTCATCGGTATAATCTACCCTGAACCCTCCACTCGGAAATGTCATCTTCACATTAACTATATAATTACCCTCTGAATTTTGTTCGAGTGAATAGACTAACTGGTCTTTATTCAGCTGATAAGGTATCCATCTTTCTTCTTCCTCAACATTAAACAGAAAGTCTTTTGAAAAACCATTTGAAGCAAACAAAAACCTATATGTTCCAGGGTTAACTTTCCCAAGATTATATGTTAGCTCTTTTGTCGTAATAACAGTCAATGCCGGTCCTTTGTATGCTTCTACTTGGGCATAGCCACCCTTGAAAATAACAGTTGCTCCATCGGGATCACCCGCTACAGGAAGTCCTTCTAAAACTTCATTGTTATAAGTTACTCTGTAACCTGAACTTGGAAATGTAAGTAATACTCTAGCTATATAATTACCAGCCTCGTCTTTTTTTACAGAGAAGGAAACCTGATTCTCATTAAGCTGGTATGGTACCCACCCTTCCTCAAGTGCTTCTTCTGCCGGAAAAATAGTTATCAATCCGAGGATATACCGTTTGATGAGCACCAAATCGCTGCTGTTTACTTTTCCATCAGCACTAACATCCGCAGCCTTCATTTTTTCGGTTGAAAAATCGTTAACCATTACAAG
>JAAZCB010000917.1 GCA_012513545.1 Clostridiaceae bacterium | reverse complement strand
TAAAAAGCAGTGAATACGTGAAAGATGGATACAAAAAGGTGATAATATCTTTGGAAAAATTAGCTAGTGAAATTCAAATGTCCAATTCAAATGAAACCATTCTGAAGAAAACGTTGGTTCATGAATTGTTTATTTATATTATATCTTATTATTTAAAACAAAGTAATAACAAGGCTCTTCAATATATTTTGAATAGGACGTATTTTATAAGAAGTTTTGATTTCAATAAAAACGATAGTAGTTTTTACGCATTTTATAATAAAGATTCTAGAAATTTGGATCATGCAGTGTGTTTGAAGGATGGAAAAAAGTATTATAGCGGAACTGCAAACCTTTGGATGGAATTAATAAATATGAATATTTGTACAAAAAGTGAATTTGTGATTGGAGACTGGTTGTCTTATAATTGTTCTTTTCTAGTTTCCAACTATGATACAAGTTGGAAATGGTTTCCTATAACCTATCCTTATGGGTTGGAAGAGCGCCCAAATTTATTTAGAAATTATGCTTTAAAACTGAAAGCTTTGGAACATCTTAAAGAAGTAGCCTATATTATGGGATTTGACTCTATAAAAGAATTCACTGAGAAGTACGCAGAAATTGAGGAAAAGTTTGCAAATAGAGAATTAAAGGAGTATAGATATAACTCGAGTTTTGATTCTGCACAATCATTTTGGAGTAGCATTAGTAGTGAAGAATTAGGAACAAGAAATTAGTAGCTGCGAACAAAGAAAGCACAAACATTATCATAGTAAGTCAAAATAGGATATAATTAATTCCTTTTTATCATGAAAACATGGGGTAACGAAAAGTATGAACAGAGCGTTGTGAAAGGGCGCATATATAGGAGGGTAAAAATGTTTAAAACAAAGAAGATTGGATGTATATGCATCGCTGTTGTAATGGCATTAACAGTTACGGTTACGGGCACATCACCTGCTTATGCTACATATCAAGACACAGTAGGTGGGTTCACGTATGATGGAATGTACATTCCACAATTTGATGGAGACTCATATGAACAGATAAATGGAAATGATCCTACGTTTACTAATGCTGAGAAGGCGAATGGGATAAGCAATGAATTTGAAAATTATAGTGAACTTGATAGTTTAGGAAGATGTGGCGTTGCATATGCGAGCCTCGATGAATCTTTGATGCCAACTTGGAGTCGAGGAAGTATTTCATCAATATATCCAAGCGGATGGATTCAAGCAAGCTATAGTGTTGTATCTGGTGGATATCTATATAACAGATGTCATCTAATAGGATTCCAACTAACAGGAGTAGATAATACAAATGCTAAAAAAGCATATTGTAAGAAAGATTTAATTACCGGAACTCGCTACCTTAATGTTGGAACATCATCTACAGGTATGGTCGGCTTTGAAAACCAAGTTGCATCATATATAAAATCCAACTCGACAAAGAATGTATTATATAGAGTCACACCGGTGTACCAAGGAAACAATTTGGTTGCTGCTGGAGTAATTATGGAAGCAGAATCTCTAGAAGATAACAATATAGAGTTCTGCGTATTTTGCTATAACGTACAACC
>JAAZCB010000916.1 GCA_012513545.1 Clostridiaceae bacterium | reverse complement strand
TGTGAGATGTGGGGAAATATGCCCAGCTATAAAAATCCCCCTGACCATTCCCATGAATCTCATAGTCCAAAGTAAAAACAAGGTCTAACCTTCTTTTCCCGTCTTTGCTTTCCATTACCTTGCACTATAACCCCCGTCGACAATCAGATTTGATCCTGTGATCCAGACAGAAGCATCTGATTGTAAGTATATGCAAGCATATGCAACATCCTCTGCTCTGCCAAATCCTAAGGGATGATCGGAAAGCATTTCTGTTTTTGATGCATCTGAAATCTGTTCGAATAGCTGCCTTGTCATATCAGTTTCCACAATGGAAGGAGAAATTGAATTCACTCTGATATTTTTTTTTGCCATTTCCAAAGCCATTGACCTGACACCTGAGATAATCGCTCCCTTGCTACAACTATAGGCAACAGCCGTTTCTTTGCCAACCACTCCCCTGATTGATGAAATAAAGACTAAACTGCCTCCTTCAGGATTAAAGTATCTCCTTTTTGTGATTACTCTGGATAATTCAAAGCCACTGATTAAATTGACTGAAATGATTTTCTCATACTGCATTGGTTTTAAAAATTGAATGGGAGCAGATATTTCACTCCCAGCTGAATGCACAAGCCCGTCAAATTGCCCGTATTTCTCAACACATTCGGAGATTGTGTTTTCAATTTTTTCATAATCGGTCAAATCTAATCTCACATAGGCATGCCTACCCGGGGATAATTCCTGCATAGTTTCTTCTAACCTTCTTATATCTCTGGCTATAAGAATAATATCTGCCCCCATCTTACTGCATGCAATGGCAGTTGCTCTTCCAATACCTGAAGATCCTCCTGTAATAAGGATCCTCTTGTTCGCTAGTGAAAACGGGTTGAAGGACATCTTATTCTTCGAAGTTTTCCAATCCGATAAGCTCCATTAAGCTTCTTACATCAGTGATGTTGAATAGTTGTCTTGCAGTGAGTCTTTTCCCGAATCTACTGTCAACAAAGGCAATGATCATCATTACATGTAGCGAATCGTACCCGTCAATTTTCCTGAATTCTGTCTTTTCAGTAAATTCGACATCTTCAAATTCAAGAGCTTCCTTCAGCTCGCGAAAAAAATCGTTATTCTTCATAATCATAGTTTTATAACTTATGCAATTCTCAGTATTGTCCCCCCCCATGAATACCCAACTCCAAATCCAACTATCAACACTCTGTCACCTTCTTTAATGAGGTTTTGATCCCTGCAATCCTTAAGAGCGATAGGAATTGTCGATGAGACAGTATTCCCGGTTGAAACCATATTAATATAAAACTTTTCCTTCGGTATTTGCATTTTCATTCTCAGATAATTAAGAATGTACTTGTTAGCCTGATGAAAAATGACATAGTCAATTTCATTCAGAGTTGTGTTGTTCTTTTTAAGAACGTTTTCGACTACTAAGGGAACCTTTTCGATAGTGAAGTTGAAAATCTCAGGACCATTCATAAACAGATGGTTATTGGACCTGGCATTACCTGATTCATCTACCCAGTTAGTCTCTGATGGATCTAACTTATTCCGCATTCCGCCATTCATTATTATAAGGTTATCCATCCCTTGCCCATCGGTGCCGAGATCAAATTCGAGGATATTTTCAATATCTGTCGAACTTACAATAGTAGCCGCGGCAGCGTCACCGAATATACTTCGATTAGAACGGTCATCAGGATGAAGATGCTTTGAGTAGGTTTCAGAAGTCACTAATAATACATTGGTTGCTAATTCGGTTTTTATCAAACTCTTGGCAAGAGCTAATCCATAAATAAAACCAGAACAACCCAGGTTAAAATCGAGTGCACCAATATTGGTTCTTAAACCAAGCTTATCCTGTAATATGCACGCGCTAGTTGGCAGAAGATAATCAGGGCTTTGGGTGCACAGAAGTACAAAATCTATCCTAGTTTTGTCGAAATTGCGAAGAGCCTGATTTGATGCTTTAATTGCCAAATCCAAAGCTGTTTCGCTTTCTTCAGCAATATGTCGCTCTTTAATTCCAACCTTTTCTTCGATCTTCGCACCGGACCAGTCTGGGAAGAGTTTTTCCAAATCACTGTTGGTTAACTTTTCCCGCGGAAAAAATGTTTCAATTATCATCGTGTTCCTCCTTGATGTATTTCTTTTGTAAAGACAATAGGCTTTTGAAATCAGACCTTATCACGGTAGCATTATGCCTTGATACAGCTAATTCTTTTGCTTTAAGCCCAAGCCTTCTTCTTGTTGATTCATTGTGATATAAATCCAAAAGGGCATTCCTGATAGCGTCATCGTCATTATCAATTACATAAGCCCAATTATATTTAAGTGCGTATTCGGAAAGTGCTGTGTCTTTAGGTGCAAAAACCATTATTGGTGTGCCGCTGATCATATATTCTGAAACTTTTGTAGGCATAGAAAGTCTTAAAAATCTGGATTTAAAATCGAGTGGTATCAATAATAGATCATGTGAGGAGAAAAGTAGGGGCAACTGGTTATAATCTGGTATTGGCTTGTGAACATAAACAGCTGGATTATTCTTAAATTCCAAGTCAGCATTAATAAAATCCTTTGTATAAATATGAAACTCAATCTCATATTTTTGATTAGACATAATCTGAACAACGTCGGTTATTGCTTTAATGCTCCCTGTAATTGATTTGCCCGCTCTGCCGGCATACAATATTTTGAAAGTCGATTCTCTTTCCCAGGAAGTTTTTGAAAATGGGATCCATTTATCAATATCAACTGGATTGTGTATGTAATGAAAATCCTTGTTGTACCTGTGTTGATACTCCTCAGCCATTTTTTTGCTTATTGCTATGCAAACATCAGCACTGTCGATGAGTCTTCCTAACTCGCCACCAATTCTCTTTTCCCAATAGTGATGAAACAATCCAGGTGATACCAGAACTGAAGGCCAGTCATCCATAAAATGTATAACTAGGGGCAAGTTTGTTCGGGTCTTAAGATCTTGTACAAAACGAATTTTATCCAATGTCGCAAATTGGGCGTATATTACCTGTGGACCAAAGTCGTGGATCCA
>JAAZCB010000009.1 GCA_012513545.1 Clostridiaceae bacterium | reverse complement strand
TCATAAAAGATTTTAATTATTGTTACCTACGATATAAAACTGATATGTAACTGTCCAGCTGAATATTTCGGATGGATTGAGCTTTATGTATGTATATGGTTCCGCACTCAGAGTGGCATAAGAGGCCCAGAAAACCAGCTTTGACAACTGCCTGTCGCAAGTGATCCTGACGCCTGCGCCTGTTTTTTTGTTCTCGATCTTTATATCATAGTTATTTGGTGTGCCTTCGAAACCTGTAATTGTCCCTCCGTGTATTGTCTGACCAGGCTCCAGTTGCTTAAGTATTTGGATGCGGTTATCACTGAATTCCGCAATGTCAGCTCCCCTTCTGAATTGTCCTATAAGACTGAAAGGAAATTCTATTGTGAAATCAGGACCGGTAGGCTGCTTATCTATTACAAAAAAATTGTGGTTGTAAACATTGGTCTCAATCGTTTTTTGTCCACGATTCTCAAGCGTATGGGTCAGAATCATAACAGGTTTGTCTTTCTCCAGACTGACTGTTTTTGAATATTTATAGGAATAATCCTGATCATCTAAAATGTGAGTAAATTCAACCTGATTATTTTTCCTGTTTATTTTCCATTTTCCTGGATTCAAGAGCTTTGCCGGCCTGCTTATAGAATAAGGCCTTTCGTCCTCCTTTCTAAAGGTACCAATTCCAATCTTTACATACCTGTCACCGGGCTTGCCTTCATCGAAGCCAAGTGGATAGAAATCGTTGACAGGTCCCATAATAGCATCATGAATATGAGGATCATACTTCGTGTACCACTGCCCAAAATAACTATGACCGTTATAAACAAGAGAAGGAATTATCCCTGACCAGTCGAACCTAGAAGCTCTGTAATACCCATTAACTGAATCGGGAAGGTACAAAGTTGCTTCAATTAATCCGTTTGAAATCCTGGTTTGCGGTATTTCTCCCGTTTTTACTTCGCTACATGATAAAGGCATGATAATCACTACAATTAAAATTACACCTGCCAGTATCATGCCTGAGTTTACTTTCAATATTATTTTGCCCATCGCTTTAATATAACATCTCCTACAGATTATTATTTCCCAAGATTATAAGGATTATACCAAAGTCCTGCCATCCCGTAATATGCCTGGCGCAGTTCAATCTTCGTAGTATCCCTTATCGAATAAGCTACCTCTCCGGTGAGTTCGCCATCAAGAACTTTTTGCGCAGCAATACGCATATCGGTTATATATTGTTTTCCTGCTGCTCCCGTTAAAGGTATTTTTTCCTGGTAATTATGACCTGTTAGCAAAGTGAGTCCATCCAGTTCTTTTATCTTCTCTTCGAGATGCTTCAACGCGCTGTAATAATTTGACAATGAATTGGACGCGGCGGAAAACATATATACCATTGAACCTGAACCAATTCCGTCGCCTACAACAGCATACTTGTTTTTTATATCAAGAAATATTAAACATCCCATCGAATGGCCGGGTATCTCAATTACTTCAAATTGTTTTCCGTTTCCTATATCAATTATATCTCCTTCTTTGATCCATTTGAATTGCGGTGTTATAATATCTTTTGGCAATCTAGATTCATCCAGCTTCGACATATATACAGTACTCTCCTTAAACTGGTCAAGTTGCATGAAATGATCACGATGCCCATGGGTTATAGCGACCTCTATGGGTAAGTTCGTCAATGTTCTGATATACGCTGCAAGATCTCCTTTCCCCATACCGGTATCGAAAAGAAGAGCTTTTTTAGCTCCTTCAACAAGGTACATGTTTTCATTTCCGAGGGTCCCGCCAAAATCGCCGATTCTCCATATACCAGGAGCTATTAGTTCGGAAATATAGACTTCCGAAAGATCTGTCTGCGTAACTGTCAGCCTATATGTTACTGATGCACCTCGTTTTCCCAGCAAAGCTATATTGATAATATTCTCTCCAAGCATGAGATCCGTTTTAACTGGCATATCTGATTGCGTATCTGCATCGTTTATCATGATGCGCACTGTACTATCGGCGGCGACTGGTGTAACATAGACAGATGCAGTATAAGACTTTTCTACATCAGCTGTATAATTCAACGAATCAGGCGAAAAGTCTTCATTCAGACTAACCTCAATGAACTCAAGGT
>JAAZCB010000915.1 GCA_012513545.1 Clostridiaceae bacterium | reverse complement strand
ACTGTGTTTGAAGTTCAGAGAAAGCAATATGAATTTCAACTGGTTCTTCATGCGACACGCTTATACCAATCACATTTTCATAATACTTCAGGGCATCAAAACCGACATCCTTGAACTTCAACGTTTCCTCAACCTGAATTTTAATTATTCTATCAAGTCCATATGTCCTGATGTCGGAGTATTGTTCGTTATATCCGATTAAAAACCAACGATTACGATATTCCTTTAAATGATATGGGTGTAGTATATGGAAGGTGCTTCTTGGGGATGTGAATGAGTGATAATCAATCTTAATAACACTTTTGTTTTTTATAGCATCAATCAGTTCTTTAAGATGGTTAGTCCCCTTGGTATATTCAACTCGTTCAAATTCAATGAAATTTCGTATATCCTTATATTCAGGCAAATGATAAACATTGACAGCTTCCACAAGCTTGTCAATTGACCCTTTGAAAGTTCTGAATAACTCAATGTCTTTAAACTGCTCAAGCAATCTGGATGCAAATAGCAGCGAATCAAGCTCTTCTTCATTTAATGGGATGTTGTCAATTGAGTAGGCTGGGTCGTCATAATAGTAAACTCCCTTTGACCTGTTCATTTTAATCGGTGCATTATAACCGAGTCCTCGGTCATAACGCATTGCTCTTATATCCGCTTCAATAGTCCTTTCACTTAAAGGGCTAATATCCAAAGCTTCCTCACAAGCAGTTACAAGTTCCTTGAGAGTGACGTTTTTCTTTTCCAAAAAGCACTTATTAATCACTCGGTATCGAATAAGTGCATCTTTATTTTTTGGCATTTTTTTCTCACAAATTGAAAATGAAAATACACTGCACTGGCAACCTTTATGTTTGCTGAAAATTGCTTTTAAAGATATGGTTTTAAAGAATATAAACTTAAAACAACATAACATTATGAGTAGAGTCAGCAATCAAAAACAACCAGAAACAAAACCTGCAATTCAAACCCTTATTCTTAAAGCGTCTCCCCGAAAGTGGTTGGGATGTGTCTACATTTCTGACCAAGAGGCAACGGGGCAACTAATCATGTTTTTGGAAAGCCAATCTGGTGAGTTCCAAGGCAAATTTTTAAATCGTCCGATTTATATAATTCAGGCTTCGTGCAAATCCATATTAGAAGCTGCCCTTTTAACCAAAGTTCAATCGGTAATAACCTTAACACGATAATGAAATGAGTAATAATAATCTCCTTATACATATCGAAAAGATATCTTCAGAAGCCGCAAAAAGCAAGCTTGAATTTGAAACGCTTACTGAAATCAATCAGGAAATATCATCTATTGCAGACTTTCTTTCACTGTCAACAATTCAAACCGTCCTTTTCTCAAGCATGGTAGAGCTTAGCCTGCAGCGAACTGTCACTGTGGACAGTCTGGCAAGACACTACAAGTGTAGTGTCCTCAGAATAATCAATTTAATTCAGGAAATTGATGCATTAGAGCAGAGGGCACTCATTTTCAAGTGTTGTAAAGCGTCAAATAAGAGGTACTCTTATAATGACTTAGGATATTCAGTTCCTCATCATGTAATTGAAGCACTCAGGACTCATGATAAAAACAAATTGACGGAGAATACCCAATTCAACCTTCCAAACCTGCTTGAAAAGATTACAGAGATGATTGATGCAAGGGAAACAAACTCTTCATCAACAAGTATCCTGCTCGAACAGATAGAGTTCCTGCTCAACAGCAATAAAGGTCAACCATTCGTTGATTACATTAACAAGAACATAAAACTCCCGATAAATAAGTGCATAGTGCTGGCACTGGCATTTCTGAGGCTTAAAAAACAGGATACATATGACTTTGATTCGATAACAGCAACCATCTTTGATGATTTGGCAATCCAATTGGATTTTGAACACAATTTTAAAGCCGGGAATAATGAGCTATTCATAAAGGATATTGTCCGATTTAAGGATTCCCTGTTCGCTGACGAAAAGATACCTGTACTATCTTATAAGACAACAAGAATGCTGTTTAAGGATTATCCTGAACTTGCTCTGGACTCTGAAAATGGCGAAGGGTTTATACATGCCGCATCAATCAGAACAAAGAAATTGTATTTTGATGATAAGTTAAATAACCAGCTTTCAAGAATATCAAGTGCAATCAGTCAGAGTAACTTCAGACTCTTGCAAAGACGGCTAAGGGACAGCAAACTGCCAGTAGGTGTTACGGTAATGTTTTACGGACAGTCAGGAACTGGTAAAACCGAATCTGTATTCCAAATTGCCAGACAAACCAAACGTGATGTCATGATGGTTGACCTAAGCCAAATCAGGAGCAAGTGGTTCGGTGAAAGTGAGAAACAGGTCAAGAAAATATTTGATGATTACAGAAGGGCATTCGCTAATTTCCACGTTAAACCTATACTCTTTATCAATGAGGCAGATGGAATGTTCTCAAAACGAATGAGTTTAAAGGGAGACTCAACAACTGAGCAGATAATGAATACCATGCAAAATATAATGCTTCAAGAACTTGAACGATTCGAAGGAATATTATTTGCCACCACCAATCTCACTATGAATCTTGATAGTGCTTTTGAAAGACGATTCCTTTTCAAGGTCGAATTCCCAAATCCTCTGCCAGAGGTAAGCGAACGAATCTGGAAATCAAAAATACCTGAATTGAGTTCCTCACAAATCAAACAGCTTGTTTCAAAATATGAGTTAAGTGGCGGGGAAATCGAAAATGTAGCAAGAAAATATCTTATGGAAATGGCAGTTGATAATGGAAAGCCAAGTCTGAATAAAGTAGATGAACTCTGCAGTTTTGAGAAATCATTTCAAAAGTGCAGGAAGATAGGATTTCTAAAATGATTAAATTTGGTAGAAAGCATACGTCCAGTTCTCTTGTATCAATACTAAAATAGTCAAACATCGATGAATGAAGTTTTATTTATCCGTAAATGGGTTGAAAAGGAGAAAACCCTTGAAGCTGAAGTCATACAGAATATTTCAAAAATAAAAAAGCTAAGGAAATTTCAGGATAATGAAGCTTACTGGGATTTGATAACTGCATGTTGGAAATTTAAAAACCACGTGGACAATAAGCAATTAGCATTTAAAAAAAGATTTTCAAAAAAAGACCGTAAATCATCAAATGAAAAAACAATCCTAATTCATGCGCAAAAGAGAAAGGTGACCAATGCTTTTATCGATTATGCACGAAATCAGATTGATGAGCTGGAATCAGCCAGCGAGGGTTATCAACGAAAATGGCTCAATAACGCTGATAATACTGCAGTAAAGACCAAACTTAGCAGAGTGTTTAAATTATGGACAGACTCATACATTTGGAATGACGAGGATATTGTAGATAAGATATTTACACATATGAGTGTTTATAATGAAGGGATATACCCTCTTCGTAAATCAATTAATTCAATTTGCAAACTCACAAAATCAAATAATGAACATATAATCAAATATTTAATGAATCAGTTTGCGAAGAAGAATAAGGGTTTATTTGAGTCGAATCAGGCATTATCAAAGAATAACTGATATTAACAGAACGTTCTCTGTACGGCATTATTAACCACTAATGAATTACCTATGATATCCAAAAGGAATGAACGTGCGATTTATGAAGTTTCTCAGAAAGTTAATCTGGCGGAAAACAATTTCAGGGCACTTATAGAAATAATGGTCTTTGATACGCTTGAGACATTAGACACAAGAAACATGTTGGCAAAGTACTATCAAAAAATGATTGACGCCAAATCGACTCAAGCACGAGCCAAATATTATTACGAGATTATTACGATGTTTCATTCAGCATCAGCAATCCTACATAATGGGAAATATCATTATAATGACTTGATGGAGGGTATTGATATGGATGAGATTAAACAGTTTTTGAAAGAAAAAGCAAGAACTCTTTTAAAAGAAATACCTTCTGAGAAATCTTGGTCATGGCAAGTCAGAGAAGCAGCATTAAAAAGCCTTGACCTTGAGGATATGATTTAACTCTAAAATTACTACTTTGAATTTGCTCTTCGTTTGCAGATATAATGAGATGCGAAGTTGTACCGCAGAAACAATCTTTGCGGCAGAAGGATACTCTGTGAAATCAGCAGGAACTTCCAAGTCTGCTACAACAACTATTTCGGATGAAATCATAAATTGGGCAGATTTGATATTTGCCATGGAAGAGAAGCATAAATCAATTATAACCAATTACTTTCCAGACTCTTCAAATGGCAAGCGAATAATAGTCCTTAATATACCTGATAATTACTACTACATGGAAGATGAACTGGTGGAATTATTAAAGGAAAAGATTAAACCGTATCTTTCATAATTAGCACTTCTAAAGAACAGGATATGCCAAGATACTTAACGAAATCCAGATACCTTCTCGGACTTAATTGTCCCACAAAACTCTACTACACCGGGAAGTCAGACTATCCTGATAAGAATGAGGATAACGACTTTCTAAAAGCATTAGCTGAAGGGGGGTATCAGGTGGGTGCACTTGCCAAATGCTATTACCCAACAGGTATTGAGATTGAAAATAGAGACTATGATAGTTCAGTCCGGGAGACATACAAGCATTTAAAACAACCCAGAGTAGTTCTTTTCGAGGCAGCTTTCATGTGGCATAACCTCTTCATAAGAGCAGATATTATAGAGAAGAAAGACAGAGTAATAAACATATTCGAAGTTAAAGCAAAATCATTTGGCGGAACTGATTCTGCTGACATGCTTACTCCTGAGGGTTACATAAACACCGCTTGGCTTGATTATCTCTATGATGTTGCTTATCAAAAATATGTCATTTCCAAAATGTATCCTGAATATCTTGTCAGAGCACATCTGATGCTTGCCAACAAGAATGCACCTGCGACCGAGAATGGATTGAACCAGAAATTCCAATTAAGAAAGATTGAAGGCGACAGGACTTATGTGGATGTAATCGGAGTGGAATCTATATCTGACCTCGGAGATGAAATACTGATTCGTGTAAATGTTGATGACCTTGTGGAACTAATCTGGAATGGGAAGGAAACCAAGGCTGAACAACCATTAACCTATGAGGAAACCATAAAATTGCTTGCCGAGGCTTATGAGAATGATTCCAAAATAGCAACACCCATAAACAAGAATTGTCAGGATTGTGAGTATAGGATACCTGATGAATCCATCACAGAGGGAAAGCTTTCAGGCTTCAGAGAATGTTGGAAAACACAATTAGGATGGAGCGACAGGAACTTCGGTACGCCACTCATTTTTGAGCTATGGAACTACAGGTCAAAACAGGCATTGATTGACGATTCTATTTATTATTTGAAGGATATTTCGAAAGACCGTTTTAAAAAGGCAATACCCAAGGAAGATGGCTCACTTTCAAACGAAGAAAGGCAATGGCTGCAAATTGAAAAAGTAATAAATAGTGACCCTACTCCCTACATTGATTTTGAAGGCTTAAAGGGAGCTTATAACAAATTCAAGTTCCCCCTTCACTTCATTGACTTTGAAACTACCACGGTCGCTATCCCCTTTTATAAAGGCAGGAAACCTTATGAGCAGGTAGCATTTCAATTCAGTCATCATTCAGTTACAAGTGACTTAAAGATTGAGCACACTGGCGAGTATATCTGTAAGGAGAAAGGTAAGTTCCCAAACTTTGATTTCGTGCGACAGTTAAAAGACCAATTGGGCAAAGATGATGGAACAATCTTCAGATATGCTGCCCATGAGAATACTGTTTTAAACCAAATTCTGGTTCAATTAAATGATGCGCCCAAAGAAGAAATCAAAGACAAACAGGAACTGATTGATTTCATTGTAACAATAACCCAAAAGTCAGGTCATAAAGGTCATAGGAATATGGTCGACTTAAAGGACTTGGTACAGAAGTATTACTACCACCCACAGACAAGAGGTTCAAATTCATTGAAAGCAGTTCTTCCTGCCGTTCTGTCAAGCTCCATGTTTCTTCAGGAGAAATATTCCCAGCCAATATACGGCAGGAATTCAATGATTAGGAGCAAGAATTATCCTGACGGATGGATTTGGATTAAAAAGGATTCCAACGGTGAAGTTATTAACCCGTATAAATTAATTCCCCCACTTTATGATGGTATTGAGGAAACCATCAAAAAGAACTTCCTGATGAAGGGAGACATCCGGGAAGGTGGTGCTGCTATGACTGCTTTCGGCTTGATGCAATTTGCCAATATTTCAGATTTTGAAAGAGAGTCAATTGCTCAGGGACTACTTAAATACTGTGAACTTGATACAATGGCAATGGTGCTGATTTGGGAATGCTGGCATAATCTGATTAATGTTAATTAACCCTTGAAACAATGGATATAAAAGACTT
Organism: Clostridiaceae bacterium; assembly: GCA_012513545.1. Next base: position 2,470 of record JAAZCB010000915.1, on the reverse strand, counting down.
CAAGAACGGGAAAGATGAGCGTGAAAAAATGGGTATCGGATTAGTGCATAAAGTCGAAGAATGGCTTCAAGAGCAGAACATCAATGCTTATAAAATTGAATCGGAGATAGTCGATGGCAATAAGGTATTCTATATTGATGTCGAGGGGGACGTCTGGTTAGAAAAATTTAATCTTGATGATGTTGCGAATATTCCCAAGTACATTAGATTCCGGCACGTTACTGGTAAATTTATTCTGGGTAATAGTAAATAAGACAAATAGTTCATGGCACTCACGTATAAGCTAATGTGGCGCAATCTTTCAGAACATCTCCGTCATTTTTACCATATCTCAGGGTTGAGGGTTGAAGATTTTGAAAAGGATGAGTATGACTTAAATTGTGCTTATCATAAGATTGAAGAACTATGGACTAAGAACCTTGATGAACATATTAAATCTGTAAGATATATTCTTCTATCAGAAGCACCACTTTGGGGAAATGATAAAAAGTATATATACAATCCAGACTATGAAAAAGACAGTATCTTCTTTAAGTGTACAGATTTATCATTTGCACTTGGCAAAGAAATCTCAACGAAAATTGAGTTAGTAAGAGAATTGAATCAAATTGGTTTCTTAATAATCGATATCTCTCCATTTGCCCTGAATAGTTCGACAAGAATCAATTACACATCTCTTTCACGTAAAAAGAAAAATAATTATCCTGCCTTTCTAAACCCCTTGATTGATTCTTTTCTCCGGGCAAAGCTTGAAAAAGTAAAAAATAAAATACAGGGAGATGTCAAGATATTCTATAGATATCCTCGTACTGAAAAACATTTGGGAGATTCCATCGAAACGCTACTTAAAGAATATGGGCTATCAGTTCTGCAAAAACCTAATAATAATGTTTTTAAGCAAGGTGGAGGAGTTGATAAAGTAAGACTAAGGAATATTTTAGACTATCTATATTTTAAAATGATGTTAGAATCATTTATTGGGAATATCCCACAAGAATCAGGTTTCATCAAGAAATTTCGTCTCCACCAAGGCTGGTGGAGAACCTTTGTTCTAAATGAACCTGAAGGTGTTTATACAGATTCCAAAGGTAATTGCTCAAGTGTTTGCAATCGCATAAATAACGGCAAGAAATCATTGAAGAACTTTCTATCCAAGGAAATTGCTGATTCAGTAGCAGATGCTTTGAAGGAACAAAAGATATCCGGTTCCGGGATTATGGATGAAGACCGACTTTACAATAACCTACTCAGCAGTCAGCCGTTGGCATTTAACTTATTTGCATTCTTCAATAACAACAAAGGCTTGGCACTCGAATTCTTGAAGACCATAAGACCAGATATAACTTACTTTGACAAAGTTGTTTTTGAATATGCTCCTGATTCAAATAAAGATAGCTCAGCATTTGACATTGGATTTGTAGTAAAATCAGGGAACAAGAATGGCTATATTGGATTAGAATGTAAATACACGGACACCTTCTCTTATAGAAGGAAAGGTGGCAAGGTGAACTATGGTGATAAATCAGAGATTGAAGAGGACCAAAACTATGGCAATTATTTCAAGCTGTATTCTGAAAACCGGGATAGGTTTCCTGATGATTATTTCTCCTATGTCCGCAGCAAAGACTACAATCAACTTTTTCGAAATGAACTTCTTGCTGTTCAATTGAAATCTAACTTTGAATTTGTTGTCACTGGCTTATTCTGTCATCATGAAGACAAGGAAACCATAAATTCCGGGAAAGAGTTTCAGAAAAAGATTGGGAATGGAGTTAATGATTTCATTACTCTGACATATGCTGATTATTTTGAGCGGATTCAGAAGCTGAATCTATCATGGGTGCAGAGAGAGCAAATTATGATGCTCTGGGTAAGGTACTGCGGTCTAAGGCTGAGCAGAGAATTACTTAATACTACCTGACATAATTACAGTATCCTTCGACATTCTATATTCAATTTGGAACGAAATATCAAAATCACCTGATTTCAAGCCATTTTGGCAGGATTGCTATTTAGAATTGTTGCAGGAATAATTTTTGAATGAAAAAAACCAGCCGGGTCTTTGGCTGGTTATTATTATAAGTACTTTCAGTGAAAGACTTATCAATTTTAGCGATGCGAAAATAGTCATATTCACTGAATTTGCAAATAAGAGTAATTTTGCCAATTGATACAGGTTAATGTTCTTTATATTAACGCATTAAAACAAGTATTATGGCAAAAAAGAATGTACATGTTGTGCCCAAAGATGGTAACTGGGCAGTAAAAACAGAGAATTCAGAACGACCTGTTAAGATTACATCAACGCAAGTAGAGGCAATTGAAAGAGCTAAGGAAATTGCCAAAAACAATCAGTCAGAACTCGTTATTCACAGAAAAAACGGGACAATAAGGGAGAGAAATTCTTATGGTAATGACCCTTATCCCCCAGAAGGCTGACAATGGAAGAAGGTAAGGTTTTTAAGATTTT